>JAGBDG010000102.1 GCA_017937625.1 Muribaculaceae bacterium
CGCCATCGAGGAGGTTGTCGTCTTGCCGTGCGTCCCGGAGAAGCAGAGGCTCTTCGACGCGCGCGTTATCTGTCCGAGGACTGCGGCGCGCTTGTGGATCTCGAATCCTCCGTCGCGAAAGAAAGTAAGGGGTATGTTAGTCGACGGCACGGCGGGAGTGTACACCACCAGCGTGCCTTCGGGATTGCGGAAATCGGCGGGAACGGCGTCGAGACTGTCGCTGTAGCTCACCCGCGCTCCTTCGGCGACAAGCTCGCGGCAGAGCTCCGACTCCGTGAGGTCATAACCGGCGACCGGCAGACCCTTGGCAAGATAATAACGGGCGAGGGCAGCCATGCCTATGCCGCCTATGCCCACAAAATAGACGCGTTTTGTATCTTTAAGTTCCATTGTTCAGTTGATAGGTTTATGTTCGAGCACCTTTGCAACGGTGTCGACAATCTTTTTGTCGCTGTCGGGCAGGGCGAGGCGGCTCACGTTCGCGCTCAGCTCGGCGAGAAGCGCGGGATTCTCTATAACGGCAGCCATCTCGTCCCAGAGGTGTCCCATAGCCTGCGCATCGGGCACCAGTCCTGCCGCGCCCACGTTGGCGAGAGCCTCGGCGTTGCGGCGCTGATGGTCCTCGGCGACATTGGGCGAAGGCACAAGCACGGCGGGTTTGCCGAGCAGCTCAAGCTCGCTTATGGTGCCGGCTCCGGCGCGTGCCACCACAAGGTCGGCGGCGCGGTATGCCACAGCCATGTCGGAGATGAAGTCGGTGAGAGTGACGTTCTCGTAGGGGAATTCCTCGGCGACCTTGCGGCAACGGTCGATATATCGCGCGCCGGTCTGCCAGTAGACCGAGAACGGCGCGCCCTGCGGCTTGCCGTCGCGCAGAGCCTGCATGATAGCCTCGTTGATGCTGAGAGCACCCAGGCTTCCTCCCACGATGAGGGCAAGCGGCTTCGACGGGTCTACGCCCAGCGCTCTTTTTGCATCTTCCTGCGTCATGCCCGGGTCGAGAATGGAAGCCCGGACGGGATTGCCGGTCATGACAATCTTCGAGGCGGGGAAAAAGCGCTCCATGCCGGTGTAGGCGACACAGATGGCGTAGGCGTGCGCGGCGAGCAACTTGTTGGTGACGCCGGCGTAGGAGTTCTGTTCCTGCAGGAGGGTAGGCACTCCGGCGCGCTGGGCAGCCTTGAGGGTGGGACCGCTGGCATAGCCGCCGACGCCTATGGCTATGTCGGGACGGAAATCGCGCACTATGCGGCGAGCCATACGGATGCACTTCCACAGCTTTATCATCACGGCGAAATTGCGCCAAAGATGCTTGCGGTCGAAACCGCTGACAGGCAGACCGATAATTTCATAACCTGCGGCGGGGACACGCTGCATCTCCATGCGGTCCTCTGCTCCGACAAACAGTATCTTGCTGCCGGGATATTCCTTTTCTATCGCCGCGGCAATCGACAGAGCCGGAAAGATGTGTCCTCCCGTACCGCCTCCGCTGATAAGCACTCTTAGTGGCTGCTTCTTATGGTTCATAATGATTTCTCAGATGTCGTAAAGAATGGTTTTACTCAATTATCAACGTTTCGCTCGAGCGCAGGGTTGACCGCACGTGCATTTTCCGGCAGACTTTCTTTCTCGAGCGCCTGCTCTGCCTTGGTGTCGGTGATACGCGCGGCGTGTTTGGCGCAACTGAGCATCACGCCGAAGGCAAGCGATGTGGCGAGCACCGATATGCCGCCCTTCGATATCAGCGGCAAAGGCTGTCCCGACACGGGCACGACGCCCGTGACGATTGACATGTGGAAGAGCGCCTGGAACACTATTACGAAGGAGCATCCCATGACAAGGACTCCCGGCATGGTCATCTTGAACTGGGTGGTGAGCTTGGCGCTTCGTCCGAGAATCCACATATACACTATGAGTATGCCCAGACCTGCGAAAAGTCCGAGCTCCTCGACAATAATGGCGAAGATGTAGTCGAGCGAGGCAAGGGGCAGACGTGCGCTCTCGCGCGACTTGCCCGGACCGACGCCGACAATTCCGCTGTGCGCCTGCGCGATGTAGCTCAGCTGCTCCTGCTGGTTAGCCACGTCGAAAGCCTCAAGATGCTTGTTGGGACGGAAGTGGCGCGCCACGCGTTTTTTCCATGTCTCGCCTCGGCCGTCGGCAAGTCCTTCCTCGACAGTCACGTGATTAAGCTCGAAAATGCGGCGCTGGCGGTCGGTAAGCTCTGTCTTGTCCTTTGCCTGCGTCTTTATCACTACGGCGGCTCCGCCGAGCGCTCCCACGATTAGGAGCGCGAGAAGGAATTTCTTCATGCCCATGCCGCCCACAAGCATCATGGAGAAACATATCGCCACCACAACGAGGGTGTTCGACAGTCCCTGCGAGAAGAGCAGTCCGCAGCTGACGAACATGAAGAGCATGCACCAGACGAAACCCGCCCAGGTGATGTCCTTGCGGCTTTCCATCTGCGTCTGCGTGAGAATCCACGCCATGCCCAGCGCCGCAGCGAGCTTCATGAACTCTGCCGGAAGAATGGCTATGCCGCCTATTCGTATTGCCCTGACGGCGCTGTTCACCTCCTCGCCGCCTATGGCGACGGCGACAAGCATACAGATGCTGCCTATGACGTAGAAGGGTATGCAGAGATATAGGTAGCGGTAATGTATTTTCTGCATAATGAGCATAATGAGCAGTCCGGCGACAAGGAAGGCGCCGTGACGGAGGATAGGCTCGAAGATATTGCCGCCCTTTACTTCCTGCACCGACGCCGAGAACAGCTCGACGATGGCGATGAAGACGAGCAGCAG
>JAGBDG010000103.1 GCA_017937625.1 Muribaculaceae bacterium
AGACTGGGACTAATGTAAAATTAAGAATGGTATATGGTTTATGGAAGGTGTATTGCTTCCGGCAAAAATTCGCCTGAGGATGCTGCCCTGGAATAAGCAGCGCGTTTCCAGGGTTGTGAGCGGCGATGCCGCCTGTTAGCCCTCCGGGCTAATTTCCGGCACTATGCTTTAGTCGGCGGTCTTCGAGCGGCGTCCTTTCATTAATGTCTTTGTCGTGGCAAATAAAAATCCGCGTCCGGAGGTCCGGATGCGGATTTTTATGGACTTGTGATACTATTATCAGTTATTGCCTTTAAGGACGGTGTGACGATGCAGTTTCATTGAAGGATCACACTCGACAGTCCTTATGTTGACGCTCGCTCCAACAGCTTCGAATTCAATCGCGACAGGCAGTCCGGTACCCTGATCGAATGTTGCGGTCCAGAATTGAGTTTTGGCGCCGAAAGCTACCGATATCTTGAACTTGACGGACTGTCCACTTTTTTTGCTTGTGAATGTCGAATAGGCAAAATCGGCGCCATCGTCGATGACTGTAGTCCAGTCGCAATTCTTCTCATCGAAGAGTTCGAGGTATTCGTCGAGGGTAGGGGTACGACGAACTCCTATATAATTGCCGAGGTCATATAACGCAGGGTCGAATTGCGTTCCCGAGATGTTTGCCGGCATACCGGTCATATCGTTGGTGGTTGCCCATGCGCTCAGAATCTCACCGTTGCTGTCGGCAAGATCATCGGTGCTCCACATTACGGACAGCCCGAGGTCGGCGAAAGGACGGAGACCGTACAGGTCGATGGCGCCCGACGCATAATCGAACCATTCCGATACATATCCTTCTCCGGCTACAGCGCGTACGCGAGCCTTGACGATGAGCTTTGCCGAATCATGATTGAAATTATATTCTGACAGAGTGCATTTTGTCAGATATGATGTAATTCCGTCGGCAGTCACAGGATTGCCGTCGACAGTTACGGTTTCTTTTGTGATTTCATTGCCGGTGGCGTCGGTAAAGACATATTCGACATTATTGTCGGCAATCTCGATTTTTTCGTTGTCAGACTTTACCGAGAGATTTACGGCAAAGTTGTAGTTGTTGCTTGTATGGGTAAAGTCTACGAGTTCAGCCGAGATTTCTGATGTCGCCTCCAGTTCCATTTTTTCGTCGGCACACGAATTTGCCATGAGCATAATGCAACCGGAAAACAGCACAGCTCCTATTTTATTGATATTCTTCATATATATGTTCTATTAAAATCTGTAACCTAATCTGATACCTGCCATGCCGTAGTGTGCTCCATGGTACTCGTGCTTTGAGACCGCATACTGGGCGTCCCAAACCAGTCCGGCAGAAATATTGTTGCCAAAGTTAAAGCCGACTCCGACTTCGTAAGGAACACTCAGCGTAGTGTTGTCGACGAAAGCGCCGAGACCTACGTTTGCATTTGCATAAAGGCTGGTTGTGCCGATTATTTCACGCGAGGTGTAGCGTACGCCCGGTTTGAGATTGATGGCAAGAGTCTCGGTAAAGTTGGACACATGGCTCATAGCCTGGAGTTTCACCTCGAACGCAAAGTGCAGGGAGGTCGCCCAACGATAACCAACGCCAAGGTCGACACAAGCGCCGCTTGTCTTGTCGACTTTGCGATAAAGGTTTATGGCGGCATTGTTGTCGATGGACGGAACGAATTCGCTTACAATCTCTCCAGCCTGATTAGGGCTGTCACCGGCAGTAAAACCTCCTCCAAGTTCGACGAACAAACCTGAACGGTTGGCATTCTGAGCCTGCAGTGCCACACAGAAAAGTACAGCGCTCATCAACAATAGGAATTTCTTCATAGTTTAATGTATATAATTGATTGATTTAAATTCAGACAGACTTATTCAGCCAGCTTCCACTCTTTCCACACACCGTTAACGGCGAGAGACGGATTGATGTTGGGAGTCTGTTTTTTCTTGTTCTTTGCGACGGAGGTGCGTCCTACCATCTCGGAAAGATAATCGGAGAGCTCTCCAAGAGTCACAGAACCGGCTTTTTCTTTGAGAATCTTCAGCAGATAATATGTGAACAGACCGTGTCCCTGCTGCTGGAAAGGTCATGCGGTCTCATCGCCGGACGTAGCCGAGAATACCACCATGTTTCCTGTGGGAGTATTGGGTTTCGGTTTCATGGCGATGCCTCTCTGACCATACTGAAGCACTTCGTTCTGGCGGGTAGATCCGCTGAAGCATGCGTCGAGGAACACCACAACAGATTTGGATTTCAACTCACCGAGCTGCGCATAAAGGTCGCTCAGCGGCAGGCACACGTCTTTCGATACTTTGAAGGCGTCTGTGGGAATCAGGAATCCCTCGCGGCTCGATTCGTCGGGAGCTCCGTGTCCTGAATAGTAAAAGAGAATGTTGCATTTCCCGTTGAATGCGTCATCGACTTGTTTCAAGTCGTAAAGAGCCTCAAGCATACGCCCGTAAGTGACGTTCTCGAAATAACGGACATTTTCTTCGGGAAGTCCGAGAGTCTTTTTGCAGTATTCCGCAAAATAGGAACCGTCGCGTTTTGCGAACGGCACGTCGGAGATACGTGCGTAGTTTTCATTGGCGAAAACAAACGCGAAAGTCGATTCGCGGTTTGCCTCAACTTCGGGGATGTTCAGGTCAACATCGGAACTTGCCTGCATTGTCTGTGCCTGCGGCTGTACTTGCTGAACGGGAGCTGCGGCAACCATAACGGGAGCAGGCTGCACCAAAGCCTGGGCTTCTTTCTCTTTTTCAGCCCAATAGTCTTCTACTGCTTTGACTGGCAAGCCGAAACGGGTGCTTGACTCTGCGGTGAGATATTGCGGGAGCGATGTCACCGACGTCAGGAACGAGCATCCGTCGAATGTTCCGATACCGAGCGATTGCAGAGTTTCTGGCAGACCGACAGAAACAAGACCTGTACAACCGGCGTAAGCGCGTTCTCCTATGGTCTTGAGGCTGTAAGGAAAATCGATGGTAGTGATGTTTACACAGTTTTCGAATGCGCGGTTTTCAATATGCTCAAGACCGAGGTAAAGCTCGATTTGAGTCAGTGTCTTGCAGTCGGCAAAGGCGCCTTCTCCAATCGACCTCATACTGCGCGGCAGTTTGGCGGCGTACAGATTCTTACAACCTCGGAAAGCCTCTTTGCCTATTCGTGTTATGCCGTCGTCAATGATAACGGACTTTATGAGATCGGGACGCCAAGGCTGACTGTTCTTGCTCATGTTTTTGATTTCGCCGGTTCCCGAGATGGTAAGGGTGCCGTCCGACGCAAGATCCCATTTCACGCTGTCGCCGCATTTTCCTCCTACGGCGTTGGCAACAAAGCATGTAAAGATGATGATAATTGCAGAAAAATACTTTCTCATATATTTGCACTATTATTTATCCGGTAAAATGTTACAAAATCATAAAATCTATCACCAACAATACCCCCGAGTTAAGAAATGTTAAATTTATTGTTAATGTCCAGTTTGTAGCGTATTCTTACATTATCATAGATATGAATCTGCTATCGTTCAGTCGCTATCAATATACAATGCGCCCCGGGCAACGCGGCAATGTCGCGGGTGTCCGGGGCGGGAATTTCGCCGGTTTGCGGTTATTCGGTGGGCTCGAGGCAGATGTCGGCGGAGATGTATTCGGGGTCGAGGAGGGGTTCGAAGGGCGAATAGAAAGGATCGGGGATGGCGCCCTGAATTGTCGGGTCGTCGTAGGCGGTGGTGGTGTTGAAGTACTGTTCTGTGGCGGCGCGGCTGTAGCGGTCGTCGTTGGCGGTATAGTCGCCGCCTCCGTCATACCACACGTAGCATCCTACTCCGAAGGCGAGTCCGAGAAGTATCGCGGCTCCGTATTTTATGGTCTTTGGTGTTTCGTCGACATCGGCAGTTACCGGCGGAACCTGCTGTTCGTCGAGGCTTTTGCCTTTCTTTGTTTCATCTGTAGTCATGATTCTTGATATTTTGTTGAAATCGTAGCGAGGAGTGTATGACGCCGACGGCATCGTGCTCAGTGATGAAACAAACAAGGTCCCCGACGTGTTCCGCCGGAGACCTTAAAATATGGTTGTGCAGTATTATTTCAGTGCGTCGATAAGCTTCTCGAAAGCCGCGGGGAGACCGTCGGCGTCCTTTCCGCCAGCCTGAGCGAAGCCGGGCTGACCGCCGCCTCCACCCTTGATGCTCTTTGCCGCCTCGCGGACGAGAACGGACGCGTTGAGACCATCTTTAGCGATGTCTTCGGTGAACATTACTGTGAGAAGCGGTTTCTTGGCTGCGTCGACTGTCGCGGCGACGAAAGCAGTGTGTTCGGGCGACATCGAGCGAATGGCGAACGCCACATTCTTGACCACGTCAGGCACTTCGATTCCGCGCATTACAGCCACTCTGGTGCCTGCCGCATTGGTCTTTGCGTCGGCGAGGAGCTTTCGCGCCATATTGTTGACACGCTCCTTGAAGTACTGCTCCGCCTGGGCGCGCAGCTCATGGTTCTCCTCGATGGAACGCCTGAGCGCGGCGAGGATGTCGGGGGCGTTGTTGAAGAGAGCGGATATCTCGCGCATGCTGGACTGTATCTCGTTGAGCATCTTCTCGACCTGCGGACCGGTGACGGCCTCGATGCGGCGTATTCCGGCGGCGATGCTTGACTCGCTGACAATCTTGACCATGCCGATGTTGCCGGTGTTGTCGACGTGCGTGCCGCCGCAGAGCTCTATGGAGTCGCCGTAGCGGATGACGCGGACCTCATCGCCGTATTTCTCGCCGAAGAGCGCCATGGCGCCCATGTCGCGAGCCTCGGCGATGGGTACGTTGCGGTGCTCGTCGCGCGCGATGGCGGCGCGGATGTTGCGGTTGGCGATTTCCTCGACTTTCTTAATTTCCTCAGGAGTGAGCTTCTGGAAGTGGGAGAAGTCGAATCGGAGAATCTCGGGTGACACGAAGGAGCCTTTCTGCTCGACGTGCGTGCCGAGAACCTCGCGGAGAGCCTGGTGGAGGAGGTGTGTGGCGGTGTGGTTGCGGGAGGTACCCATGCGGGCCTCGCGGTCGATGGCGGCATGGAAGACAGCGTTGACGTCGTCGGGCATCTTCTTGACGATGTGTACTCCGACGCCGTTCTCACGCTTGGTGTCGATGACCTCGGTTACCTTGCCGGTGGCTACGTCGGTGAGTGTGCCACGGTCGCCAGTCTGACCGCCCATCTCGGCGTAGAAAGGTGTCTTGGAGAGGATTATCTGGTAGTACTCGCGGTTTTTCTGCTTGACGTGGCGGTAGCGGAGGATGCGCGCGTCGCATTCAGCCTCGTCGTATCCGACGAACTCCTGCTCTCCTTCGTTGACGGTAATCCAGTCGGCAGCCTCAACGGCAGCGGCGGCGCGTGCTCGCTCTTTCTGGGCGTTCATCTCGCGCTCGAAGCCCTTGAGGTCGACAGTCATGCCATAGTCCTTGAGGATGAGCTCGGTGAGGTCGAGAGGGAATCCGTAGGTGTCGTAGAGAGTGAAAGCCTCGGTGCCGGTGATTTCGTTCCTGCCTTCTTTCCTGGCGGTGCGCACGGCGTCGTCGAGGAGGCGGATACCGTTCTCGAGGGTACGGAGGAAGGCGTCTTCCTCTTCCTTGATCACGCGCATGATGAGCTCGCGGTTTGCGGGAAGCTCTGGATAAGCCTCGCCCATGCTTTCGATAAGCGTGTCGACGAGGCGGTACATGAACGCTTTCTTCTGACCGAGGAAGGTGTAGGCGTAGCGCACGGCGCGTCGGAGGATACGGCGGATGACGTAACCAGCCTTTGCGTTGCTGGGCAGCTGGTTGTCGGCGATGGAGAAGGCGATGGTGCGTACGTGGTCGGCGATTACGCGCATGGCGATGTCGACATGGCGGTCGTCGCCGTATTTAAGACCGGAGAGCGAGGCAATCTTGTCGATGAGCGGTGTGAAGACGTCGGTATCGTAGTTCGAGGTCTTGCCCTGGAGCGCCATGCAGAGGCGCTCGAAGCCCATGCCTGTGTCGATTACCTTCGCGGGCAACGGCTCGAGGCTGCCGTCAGCCTTGCGGTTGTACTGCATGAACACGAGGTTCCATATCTCGATGACCTGGGGATGGTCGTGGTTTACCATCTGTGCTCCGGGAACTTTGGCGCGTTCCTCGGGTGTGCGGAGGTCGATGTGAATCTCGCTGCAGGGACCGCAGGGACCGGTCTCGCCCATTTCCCAGAAGTTGTCGTGCTTGTTTCCGTTGATGATGTGGTCGGCGGGAAGATGTTTGAGCCAAATCCCGGCAGCCTCGTTGTCCCTTTCGAGACCTTCCTCGGGCGAGCCTTCGAAAACTGTGGCGTAGAGGTGCTCGGGGTTGAGACCGAGAACGTCGACGAGATATTCCCAAGCCATGTCGATAGCCTCTTTCTTGAAATAGTCGCCGAAGGACCAGTTTCCGAGCATTTCGAACATGGTATGATGATATGTATCGAGACCTACTTCTTCAAGGTCGTTGTGCTTGCCGCTGACGCGGAGACACTTCTGTGAGTCTGCCACGCGCTTGCTCGCCGCCGCCTTGTTGCCAAGAATGATGTCTTTGAACTGGTTCATGCCGGCGTTTGTGAACATCAGCGTCGGGTCGTCCTTGATAACCATGGGCGCCGACGGCACGATGCGATGGCCGTGCTTCTCGTAGAAATCCTTGAATGACTGGCGGATTTCCTTGGCGGTTAATGTTTTAGAGCTTGACATAATGCACTTTTTGATTTTTGCGCTGTGTTTTCCGCGCAATTTTAGTTATCTTTGCGTTTTGAAAGTGCAAAATTACTTTATTTTTGTGGTAATTGCAAAAATAAACCCAAGCAGATGAGCCGTAAAGTTTTCTACCGCTACAACAACGCCACCGAGCGTTACGAGCGCGTCTATCCGGACCGTCGCACGCAGATTGTCACCGGTCTGCGGCCTTACGCCGTCGCCGTGCTTGTGGTTGCGATTCTTGCCATGCTCCTCTACAATTTCTTCGAGCTGCCGCGCGAGCGTGACCTCAAAGCGCGCAACGAGCGCCTTGAGGCGAGCTTCGACATTATGTCGCGTCAGGCAGACCACGCCCTGTCGGTGATGGACAACCTCGCCGAACGCGACAACAACTTCTACCGCGCCATGATGCAGGCGGAGCCTCTGACGGCAGCGCGGCGTTACGCGGGACTGGAGCGTCAGCGCAATTTCGACAGCATCGCGGAGCTGTCCGACGAGGATCTTGTCCGCAGCGTGGGCTCCAAGCTCGACCGTCTCGACCAGATGCTGTATGTACAGATAAAGTCGTTCGACCACCTTGCCGCCCTCGCCGACAGCCAGAAAAGCCGCCTGAGCCATACACCGGCTATCCAGCCCGTGCCCGAGAAATTCATGCGCACCATGGCGTCGGGCTACGGCACGCGTCTCGACCCTATCTACGGCACCGTCAAGTTCCACGAAGGTCTCGATTTCTCGGCTCCTCCGGGCACACCGGTCTATGCTACGGCTGACGGCACGGTGAAGGAAGCGTCGTGGCAAAGCGCCTACGGCAACATGATAGACATTGACCACGGCTTCCACTATCTGACGCGCTACGCGCATCTTTCGAAGATACTGGTCGGCAAAGGTCAGAACGTGAAGCGCGGCGACCTTATCGGTCTCGTGGGCAACACGGGCAAATCGACAGGTCCGCATCTACACTACGAGGTGCGCTACCGAGGCGCTCCGCAGAATCCTGTAAACTACTATTTCTATGACCTATCGCCGCAGCAATACGACGAACTGATACGCCTTGCAGAAAACGCGGGGCATGTAATGGACTGATGGCAGACGAATTATCTAAAAAATACTATCGGATAGGCGACGTGGCGGAACTTATGAATCTTCCGCAGTCGACGCTCCGCTTCTGGGAGTCGGAGTTCAGCGAACTCCGCCCCAAACGTACCAAGAAAGGCACACGCCTCTATACTCCCAACGACATCGACATCCTTCGCGTGATCCGTTTCCTTGTCAAGGACAAGGGGCTGACACTCGAGGGTGCCAAGGAGCATCTTCGCAAGAACCGCCATGCCGTCGACAAACGGCATGAGGTCATATCGCGTCTGAAAGAAGTCCGCAACAGGCTGACGGAGCTGATAGAGGCTCTCGACGCGCGCCAGCGTGAGAAATAATCCGGCATCATAAAAAAGAAGCTGCGCCGACTCGGCGCAGCTTCTTTTTTGTTTATGTGGAAATGTTTATTTCAGCCGGAGTGCCACGGGCGCTGATGCCTGCGTGCTGCTGTAGAGGCGTGCGCGAGCCACAGTGGCGTCGGGATAAGCCGCGAGGTCGACGGGCTCGTCGGGGTTGAGTACAGGCGAGTTCTCGTCGGGCAGAGTGCCGTCGAGTGTATAGCGGATTACAGCCGTCGGATAGGGCGTGTTGCCGTAGAGCTTGCCGTCGGCAACCTTCAGACCGGGTGTGCGCAGGCGGTAGGTGACAGCTGCAATGTCCCATTTGGGAAGTTCCTTGGTCACAGCGGCTTTGAAGTCGGGCTCTGTGTAGGTCTTCTGTGTGTTCCATCCGCGCTCAGCCATGCCGAGCATCTTGGGGAACATCATGCGCTGCACGTCGCCGAAGTTGCGGATGGTCTCGGAGAAAATCTGCCCCTGCACGCCGATGACTTTGGCTCCGGGTATGTTGCAAAGCTCTCCTGCATAGCCGGAAAGACCGCAGAACTCGTCGCTCCATCCAGCCCATTTGAGACCACGCTCGTCGGCGCCGGGAGCGTACTGCATGTCGAGATAGAAACGCTCGACGTTGCTGAGGATGACGGGATAGCCGGCGCTTGCCACGCGGTCGACGACGCCCATGCCTGTGCCTGAGGGAATCGTGCTCCAGCAGTTGATGCCGTATATCTCGGGAGCGACAGTCTTGTTGTACTCGTCGCTGTGGTCGAGAGCCACTTCTTGCCAGCCTGCCGTCTTTATGCCTTTCTTGGCGAAGCTGTCGGCAACGCGGCGAACGAAGTAGGCGTGTATGTCTTTTTCTGTCTCGAGACCTTCCTTAGCCTTGAGCTCCATGATCGCAGGGCTTGCGCTCCATGAGCCGTGGGGAACTTCATCGCCGCCGATATGGATAGCGGGCAGCTCGACGCCAGCCTCTTTATAGATGGAGAGAAGCTCGTCGGCTACAGCGTCCATAAGCTTGTAGGGACCTTCGAGGGCAGGGTTCATGACATTATCGTGGTAGCCCTGTGCTGATGTATAGCGCGCGGTGTCGACAGCGGCGCCCTCGTTGAGGAGCCAAGAGCTATCGCCTGTGCGCTCGGCGCGTATAGCCATAGCCTTGATTGCGGCGCGGGCGTGTCCGGGCGATTCTATCTCGGGGATGACGGCTATGCCGAGGCTGTCTGCGTAGCGGAGCATGTTGACGAAGTCGGCGCGGGTGTATCTTCCGTTCGACGAGCCGGGAGTGGCGGGATTGCCGTCGCCGGAGTATATCTGCTCAAGGAAAGAGCCGTCGGCGCCGGGTGTGTAGCCTCGGCGCGAGCCCACTTCGGTGAGTTCGGGCAGAGCGGCGATGTCGATGCGCCATGCCTCATCGTCGGTAGGATGGAAATGGAGGACGTTGAGACCGTAGGTTGCCATAAGGTCGAGGACGGTCTGCATGTCTTCGGGCGAGGTGAAGTTGCGGGCGATGTCGAGCATTAGTCCGCGGTGTGGCAGCGATGGCTCGTCGGTGATGACGGCGTTGGGGAGCGACAAGGGCTCGGTGCCGAAGGTATTGCGCAGGCGCAGACCGATGCGCGCCCACTGGTGACGGGGTGCGGCAACCATGATTCTGCCGTCGGCGACAGTCACCTTGTATGCTTCGGGATTGTTGCCCTGCTGCTCGTCGGTGAATTCAATCTCGGCGGGATTGACGGTGCTTTCGCCGCCGGTGAAGCTAACGTTTTTGAACGATGGTATTCCGTCGTAGACGCCTGCGTTGCCTGCTGCGAGCTCCTCGTTGCGGGCATATATCTCGTCGGCGTTGCAGGCGTTGTCGACCGTCGGGTTGATAGCGAGGTCGGCATATTCGGCGACAACCGGAACGGTGGTGCCGTCGGTGAGGACAAGGTGGAAGGCGTCGGGACGCTCGGAAACTATGCCGAGTTTGCCTTTCGCGACGTATTTGAAGACGAGGGTATCGTTGGCTCCGGCGCTTGCGAATGCGGGGGAGCCGATGGCGTAGTAGCCGGGAACGATTTCAATAAGAGTGTCGGTCGTGCCTTCCATTCTCTGTCCCCGGGGGAACTGGTTGAAGGCGAGACGGCTGACGCCCCGGAGGTCGCCGGTGAGTCTGATTGTCTGTACGTTGGAGTAAGTGCTGTCGTTGTTGGTCACATCCCATTCGACTGCGACGTCGCCGCGCTCCGTTTTCTGCGAGCATGCGGTGAGAGCGCATAACGCGCCGATTAGCAATAGTTTTTTCATATCAGGAATTAGGTTTTATGCGGTGGTGTTCCTGCAGACAGGATATAATTATGCCGCATAAGTCCCTGTGAGGAAATATGCGGCATAAGAGGGAAGTCAAAGATGTTTGCTGAGCGCTTTTTCGATCTTGTTGGGGTCGGTGACGCGTTCAACGAGGTCGCCTTGACGGTCTATCACATAGGTGAGGGGCAGTGAGTCGATGTTGTACTGCATCACGATGCCGGCACCGTCGGTGGGGGCGTTCCATACGGTAATCCATGGGAGGTAACGTGCGGCTTCCTTCCAGCTGACCTCGTTGCTGTCGAAGGCGAGCTGATATATTTCGAGCCCGTTGGCGCGGTACTTCTTGTACAGGTCGTAGAGTATGGCGTTGTAAGCCGGCGAATTGGCGTCCTCGTAGGTGGTGAAGCTCAGGAGGACGGGACCTTTGCCTGCGATGTCGGAGAGCTTGCGGCTCGTGCCTTTGTTGTCGTAGCGCTCAATGTCGATGAGTCCGGCTTCGGGCGCCTCTATGACGGTCTGGGCAGGCGTGAACTTGCCGAGGGCTACACGACCTTCAAAAAACGCCTTCTTGAGGAGTGCACCGCGAGGATCGAGCGGGCGGTAAGTGGCATATACCTGTGCGGCAGCGCCGTAGATGCGGTTTCCGGCGGCGTCATTGGGGTTGAATACCGGGCGCGATCCCTTCGACTTGCTGACGGCGTAGTATGCCACCGTGCCGGTGGTGTCGGTGGTGACGAACCCGGCGAGCTTTTTCTGAAGCTCGTCGAGGTCGGAGGTGTTTGCCACAAGGCTGTCGATGGCGCTGAAACGCTCGGCGAGGGATGTGCCTCCGAGCCTGTGCGCGGTGCCGAAGCTTGCGGCGTCAGCAGTGAGCGTGATGGCGTCGACGGAGTCAACGGGGAAGAAGATGCTGCCGCCGGGGATGCTCAGACGCATGATTTCGCCGTGTGCGGCGGGAACGGGGCTCTTGTAGGAGAACGAGCCGTCGGCTGCCGGGGCTATGGAATCGACGAGGTACCATGAGTTGCCGTTGTTAGCCTCGAGAATCATTTTCTGTCCTTCGGCGAGTCCGTCGACTTTGCCGCTTACGCTCCAGCCTTTGGGTTCGGAACAAGAAACGGTGAGAAGTGCTGCGAGAGAAGCCGCGCAGATTGTGGATAATGTCTTCATAGTCGTGCGCTTATTCAAAGTTTTCGGCTATACGTGCGGCTATCGCTGCCATTTCTTCGGGAGCGATGGTCTTCTTGTTGCGGAAGTCCATGTCTGCCTCGCTGTTGAGAGGCACGAGATGGATGTGTGCGTGGGGCACTTCCATGCCGAGGACGGCGACGCCTATGCGCTTGCAGGGCAGGGCTTTTTTCTGAGCCTTTGCCACGCGTTTCGCAAAGAGCTGGAGGGCGGTGTACTCCTCGTCGGAGAGGTCGAAGATATAGTCGACCTCGCGCTTGGGGACAACGAGGGTGTGTCCCGGTGCGAGAGGGTTGATGTCGAGGAAAGCGTAGTGGCGGTCATCCTCGGCAACGCGGTACGAGGGAATCTCGCCCGCGATGATTCTGGAGAATATGGAAGCCATGGCTCAGAGTCCGATTTCAAGGATTTCGAACTTCACGATGCCGGCGGGAACCTGAATCTCTACAATCTCGCCTTTCTTGTGTCCGAGAAGCCCGTGCGCTATAGGAGTGCTGATCGCGATTTTCTTGGCGCGGGCGTCGGCCTCGGAGTCGGCGACGATGGTGTATTCTGCTTCGCTGCCTGTGGCGACGTTGCGGATGCGGACGCGGTTCATCATCTGTACTTCGTCGGTCGAGAGCTTGCTCTCGTCGATTATGCGGGCGTTGGCAACAAGATCCTTGAGCTGTGCGATTTTCATTTCGAGAAGTCCCTGTGCCTCTTTTGCGGCATCGTACTCGGAGTTCTCTGAAAGGTCGCCTTTGTCGCGTGCTTCTGCGATAGCGCGTGTCACTTCGGGACGTTTGACGGTCTCGAGATATTTGATTTCCTCGAGTTTACGGTCGTATCCCTCTTTGGTCATATATGTTACTGCCATAATTGAGATGAGTTTTTCGGATAGTAAAAAAATAAAGAAACCCAACGCCTTCCGGCTGTCGAGCCCTTATGAGTTAAAGATTTCAGTGTCGTTTGTTTTACGGTTGCAAAGTTAGCTTAAATTATCCGCCCGAGAGTACTCGGGCGGCTTAATATAAGTTAAAATCGGATTTTTAGGCGGGATAGTCGACGCAAGCTCGCCCGGCGAGCATAGGCTTGATAACAGCGACGCAGGCGAGATGCGCGGGGTGTCCGGCGTATGCTGCGAGGTCGGCTTCGTCACGGCAGGTGGCGGTGAGAACGATGTCCCAGTTGCCGGCTATGTGACCGAGGTCGAGACCGACTTCGGCGCTCAGAAGCTGCGGGATGACTGCGGGAAGAGCCTCTATTTCTTTCTTGAAGCGTGCTGCGGCAGCCGCTTTGTCTTCGCCTTCGAGGCGGAACATTACGATGTGTTTGATCATGTCAGAAAAGGTGTTTGCTGAGCTCGCGGAGGGCGCGTACCTTGTCGGAAGCGCGTACGAGCACTGAGATGTTATAGTTGGATCCGCCGTAGGATATCATGCGTACGGGGATGTCGGCAAGTGCCGCAAGCGCTTTTGCCTCGAATCCGGTGTTGTGCCATTCGAGGTCGCCGACGATACAGATGATGACCATGTCCTCGTCGACAGTGACGGTGCCGAAATGCTTGAGGTCGTCGACGATAGCGGCGAGGCGCGATGTGTCGTCGATTGTGAGGGTGACGCCGACTTCGGATGTGGCTATCATGTCGATGCTCGTGCGGTGGTTCTCGAAAGTCTCGAAGACTTTGTGGAGGAAGCCGTAGGCGAGGAGCATGCGTCCCGACTTGATTTTGATAGCCGTGATGTTGTCCTTGGCGGCGATTGCCTTGAGGGTGCCGTCGGGAGCCGTGTTGCAGATGAGTGTGCCCGGCGCGTCGGGCTGCATGGTGTTGAGCAGCCGGACGGGTATGTTGTGGAGTTTCGCGGGCAGCACGCATGCGGGATGGAGAATCTTGGCACCGAAATAGGCGAGCTCTGCGGCTTCCTCGAAGTGGAGGCGGCTGACGGGTCTTGTGTCATCGACAAAGCGCGGGTCGTTGTTGTGCATGCCGTCGATATCGGTCCAGATCTGTATCTCGTCTGCTTCGATGACGGCGCCGATGATGGATGCGGTGTAGTCGCTGCCTCCGCGCTTGAGGTTGTCGATTCCTCCGTGGTCGTTGCGGCATATATAGCCCTGTGTGAGGAAGATGTCGGCGTCAGGCTCGAGCTCGAGGAGGCGGCGCAGACGGGTGGATATATGCTTCATGTCGGGCTCGCCGCCTGGGAGAGTGCGCATGAAGTCGAGTGCCGGCAGAAGCACCACTTTTCTGCCTCGGAGCGTGAGCAGACGGTGCATCATAGCCGTGGAGAGGAGCTCGCCCTGAGCGAGAATCTCTTTTTCGCCGGCGTCGGTGAGCGGCTCGGCGCAGTAGGAGCGCAGAAGTGCGAAGGTGCGGACTACAGCCTGCCGTGCCGTGCCGGGGTCGGCGTCGGCGAAAAGCTCGTCGAGCACTTTATAGTACTTCGCCTCGAGGGCGTTGATTGTCTCCTGCGCGCCCGGGATGTTGCCTTTGTAGAGATATTCGCTGATTTCTACGAGTGAATTTGTGGTTCCTGCCATGGCGGAGAGGACAGTGATGTTCTTTCCGTCTTTTTCGATAAGGTCGGCGACGTGTTCGATTCTTGCCGGCGAGCCAACGGAGGTCCCTCCAAATTTCAGTACGTTCATTTCTGTGATGTCTGTTTGGTTTATTCGTCTATGGAATAGTTGAGAAAATCATTCATGGGTTTGAGGAGTGAGAAAAGTCGTGCGGCTTCCTCATGCCATCCTTCTCTCTCGAAAAAGTCGCGGGTGAGATTGTGGCATTTGCCGTATTCCGTCAGGCGGAGCAGGTCGATGTCGGGATGGTCGCGGTCGTATCCTTTCGGCGCAGTCTTTAGCTGGCGTCCGAACCATCCGGGAAATTCTTTCTGGATTTCGGGAGTCTCGACTATGCCGCGGAATTCGTCGACATTGTCGATGATGGCCTTGCGGACCTTCTTGAGAACCTTGGGGTCGGGACACCACAGTCCGCTATATAGGGCTATCTCGTCGGTCCCGACATGGAAATAGTGGCAAGCTTTGTCGAAATGCCTGCCAGCGGGAGAGATGAGCGCCGCGAAGTGATGCTTATATGGAGTCTTGTCGGGCGAGAAGCGTGTGTCGCGGTAGATACGGTATGCGCAGTCCTCTGCGCGGACGTAGCGGAGCGAAGTGTCGGTGACGGCGAGTGCGTTGATGAGCTTCTGCACGTCGTCGAGCCACAGGCGGCGCACTGCGTCGTATTCGGCGCGGTGTTCGGCGAACCATTCGCGGTTGTTGTTTGCCGCGAGGCGTTCGAGAAAACTGAAAACTTCTTTCATCTTCTTGTGTCTAAAGGTCTTCCCATTTGATGTCGGTCACCTGCTCCTCCTTGCTGTATCGCACGGAGGTGTTGCCGCTCGCTTTGTCTTTGGCGGCGGTTTCTGTGGTGATTTCTTCAAATTCGACATATTCTCCTACGTCCTTGCCAAATTTCTTCTTGTGTTTTTTAGGCTGTGTGTGCTCAGCCTGGCTGCGTTGTGCGCCAGCCTGACCGGCAAAATAGTCGTAGGGGTTGTTCATGAAATTCCTCATCTGCCTGATTCGGCTGTAAATAGGAAAGATGACCTTGAACAGCTGTACCAGAAGGAAAATGACGAATACTGCTATGAGAAAAGAAAACATCGTTATATGCTGTTGTAGATTATTAGCCGGCTATGCTCGGCATGCCGGGAAGCGGAAACGTCAGATGCGCTTCCGCCTGAGGATTGAAAGGAGGAAGTAGAGGAGTATGGTCCACATCAGTCCCGCGAGTCCGTAGAGTGCGACGAAGCCGAGGGCTCCGAGTATGACGATATATCGGCAGAAATTCTCCGCGAAGTCGAAGTTCTTGAATTTCAGCGAGAACATCTTGAAGTTGCCGGTCATTGCAAGCGAGATGATGACTGCGAGCACGGCGATGACCGCCCAGCCTGGATAGGTGTAGCTTGTTACCCAGCCGTAGACGCCGATCCAGAAGATTGCGTTGGCGGGGATGGGGAGTCCGCGGAAGACGGTGCTCTGCTCGGTGTCGTTGTTGAACTTGGCGAGGCGCAGCGCTCCGCAAGCTGGGATGAAGAGCAGGAAAAGGCAGCTCCACACGGGCGAGCCGTTTGCGAGCATGAGGTTGAGGGTCAGCATTGCCGGAGCGACGCCGAAGCTCACGAGGTCGGAGAGCGAGTCGAGGTCCTTGCCAAAGTCGGAGTAGGCGTGCAGTGCCCGTGCCGAGGCTCCGTCGCAGAAGTCGAAGAAAGCAGCGGCGGCAATAGCCACGATAGACCATTGCGCGCCCGTAAGGGCGCCGAATGTGCTGCTGAAATTGAATGCCATGAATATGGCGACGCAACCCGACAGAAGATTCATCAGGGTGATGGCGTCGGGTATGTATGAGGTGATTTTCTTAGGCATTTGCCGATGGATGTAGGCGCGCGACCTCGGTTATTCCGCCGGTGGTCTTGTCGCCGATTTTAACAAGAATTTCAGTGCCGAGAGGAAGATAGATGTCGACGCGGGAGCCGAACTTGATGAAACCGAGATGATCCTCGATGTTAGCCTCCTCGCCGCGACGGGCGTAGGTGACGATTCTCCGCGCCATTGCTCCGGCTATCTGTCGGACGAGGATGTCCTGACCGCGGGAAGTGCGGATGACGACGGTGGAGCGTTCGTTCTCGGTGCTTGATTTCGGGAGATATGCCGCCATGAACAGTCCGGGATGATGCTTGATGTATGTCACCTCTCCGTCGACGGGGAACCAGTTGGCATGGACGTTGAGGATGCTCATGAACACGGACAGCTGTATGCAGCGGCAATGGAGGTATTCGTCCTCGAAAGTCTCCTCGAGCGCCACGACCTTACCGTCGGCGGACGACACGACGACATCCTTGCGGTTGCCTTCGAACACTCGTCGCGGGCAGCGGAAGAAATTGGCGAGAAGTAGATAGAGAACAGCGCTCACCGAGGTGACGGCGATAGCCCATGCGAGGGGGCGAACCCATATCCAGAGCGGAATGTTCACCGCCAAGAGAAAGGCAAGAACCACATACAGCAGTTCCGTTCCTTCATGGTGTATCTTTACTCGCATATTCATTGTCTCGGCGTGTAATGTCTGCAAAGTTACTAATTTTTTTAAATATTACAGCCGAAAGACAATAAAAATTGCCTAAACGATGGATTAAGCCTCGATTTGTGCCGTGAGAGTGTCAGAAATCGAATTCGAGACGGCGCCATAGGGCGTCGGGGACGAGTTTCCATAGTGCCGTCACGACAGCCCATTTCGAGTCGATGTACTTGATGCGCGGAGCGGTGATGATGGCTTTCTCGAGACGCGGAGCGACGTACCCGACGCTCATCTCGAGAGGATATCGCTTGTCGAGAAGCGCGGTGTCGACAAATCCGGGGCGTATGTCGGTGACCGACACGTTGACGTGCTGGCGATGGGCGAGCTGGTCGATTGCCTGAAGATATGTCCACTGGTAGCGCTTCGAGGCGGAGTATGTCGCCGATGTGCCTATGCCTTTGGTGCCTCCGACCGAGGTGATTGCGGCGATGTGTCCGCGGTTGAGGTTCGCCGTAGCTTTGTAGTACTTGTATGCGGCGTTGATCATGCGTGTGAAGCCGAGGACGTTGACGGCTATCGTCTGCTCGTCGTGCGAGGTGTCGAGCTCGGGATTGCTCCATCCGCAGCCCGAGGCATAGAGCATGTAGTCCATGCCGTCGATAAGCTCTATGAGCTTGTTGAAACGCTCTTCGGCGTCGGATGCCGTGACGTCTATTGTCATATATTCGACGCGTCCGGGGAACATGTCCTTGATTTCGCGCAGCTTGTCCTCGCGCCGTGCCGCTATGCCCACGCGCCAGCCGAGGCGGGCGAAGTCGCATGCGACTTTTCTTCCCATGCCGGAAGAAGCACCGATTATAACTATCTTTTTCATTCTGTTACTGTTATAGAATCTGACGGAACCGTATTTTCCTCAGCTGGCGCGGCAGCAGAACCGCGTGTGAGGTCGGGTATGGTGTCCGCATTTATAACAGCGTCGGCGGCAGACTTGTTCAGCCGTCGGAGGGGGAGGGTATAGGAGACGGAGAAGCTGCCCGAAATGGCTCCGGGAGCGCCGAAGCCGGGCACGTACCATGGTTTGCCGTAAGGTGCTTTGCCTGAATGCAGGATGCTCTTGTATCGGAAGGTCCAGCCGGCTGATATGGGTCCCCAGATTTTGACGCGCAGACCGAGAACGAACTCGAACCATCCGACGGTGATGTGCTGGGCGGGTATGTTGAAGCTGGTGGTCTCGTCCCAGTAGCCCGGACCGATGGTAACGTCGTCTATGGAGTAGCTGAACGGCGAAAGACCGTAGCGCAAGCCTCCGAAGAAGCTGTAGTCGGGATTGGAGTTGAAAAGGAAGTTGTAGTTGGCACCTATTCGGAAGTAGACGCTCAGGGGCGAGCGGTAGGTGTAGTTCATGTCCGAGGGCTTGTATCGTGCCGTGCCGAGACCGACTTCGAAAATGGGCTTGTAGCGGTTGTGCATCGAGAGCTCGACCCATGCGTCGGCAATGCCGTAGTGCTGTCCGAAGATGCGCATGATCGGGTCCCAGACATTGACGCCTACCGTGAGGGCGTCCCAGAGGGGGTATTCCATCTTGGGAATGCTCGTGATTACGGTGCTGTCGATCCACTCGTCGCCCGTCACCGAATCGACGTAGACGTTCAAGCCGTCGTTGTTGACATAGTGTATGGGACGTTTTCGCATCTGTGCGTTTATTCGCGAGGTGTCGCGCTCCGTCTCGTTGACCGACTGTGTCTGCGCTGCAGCGGTGTTGACGGGGTTGGCGCGCCGTTTCTGTCGTCCCCATGCGGGAACGAGAACGAGCAGCCCTATGAGGCACAATGCGGCTATCTTGGCTCTTTTCATGATTCCGGCTGAGGTTCGGGCTCGGGTTCGGGTTCGGCGGTCCGCAGATAGATGCGTATGCGCACTCTGTCGACGTTGGTGATGAGGGAGTCAACGACTACGACCGAGTCGACGATGTGCGTTGTGTTTGTGCAGGATGTGATGTTGTAGCGGTAGCTCGCGCCGCATTCTTCGGATGCGAAATAGGGCGTGGAGGTGTAGCCGAAGGTGATGGTGTCGTTCATCGCCAGGTCGCTGATGTTGCTCTGCGTGTAGTGGAAGCACCAGCTTGTGGTCTGATGCTCGGAGCGCATGGGCAGGTAAATCTCGCTGACTGCGTCACCCGACTCGACGAGCACGGAGTCGTTCGGTGCTCCTATGCCGTAGATCTGCAGCATGTTGACAGTCACAGCGTCGCCTGTCGCCGACGAGTATAGTTGGGCGCGCGGAATGGCGTTCCGGTTGTCGAGACAGCCGGAAGTGTTGCACGAGGCAACGGCAATGGCAAGAGCGGCAAGAGGCAGAAGACGTTTCACCTTTCGAGCAGAATTTCGGCGAGAATCTTGCGCTTTTTCTCCGGTGCGGAAGTGCCTTCGGCAGGATGTCCCACGGGGATGATTGCCACTGGAACGACACCTGTCTCAAGCCCGAGCTTCTCGGAGAGAATGGCGGGGTCGAAGTTGCAGATCCAGCAGGTGCCGAGTCCTATGGCTTCTGCTGCGAGACATACATGCTCGGTGGCGATAGCCACGTCGACATCCACGTGGTTGTGGCTGTCGAAAGGACGGATCCAAGCCTCGGCGGGCACGCCGCACATTATTATATAGCAGGGAGCCGTGCGCACCCACTCGCGGTTGTACGCGGCAGCGACAGCCTCGCGTCCGGCAGCGTCGCCGGGACGGATGACCATGACGCGCCAGGGCTGGCGGTTGCAGGCGGAGGGGGCGAGACGTAGCTGCTCGAGGATGTAGGCAATCTCGTTATCGCCGACTTCCGCCGGAGAATAGTTGCGGCAGGAGTAACGCGAAGCGACGACGCCGGCGAAAATATCTTCCTTATTCATGCTTTCAGTCTTTTGAGGTGAGGTCTATGGTTTCTTCTATCTCGTAGTCGTTGCGTTTTGGAGAGTTGCGGACAACGAGCTCGCCGATGAATCCGGCAAGGAAAAGCTGCGAGCCGAGGAGCATGAGCACGAGCGAGAGATAGAAGTAGGGGGAGTCGGTGACGAGGATGTAGTGCTGCCCATGATTCAT
Source organism: Muribaculaceae bacterium (assembly GCA_017937625.1). Classification (GTDB taxonomy): domain Bacteria; phylum Bacteroidota; class Bacteroidia; order Bacteroidales; family Muribaculaceae; genus CAG-873. The sequence goes on from JAGBDG010000103.1 coordinate 19,789, forward strand.
GGCGTAGAGCTTGAGTATTCCGACAAGCGCCACTGCAATGAAGCCGAGGACGAACATGAAGCTGCCCAGAAGTCCGAAGAGATGCATGGGCTTGCGTCCGAACTTGCCTGTGAACCAGAGGGTCATGAGGTCGAGGTAGCCGTTGACGAAGCGGTCGAGACCGAACTTTGTCTTGCCGTACTTGCGCGCCTGATGGTGGACTACTTTCTCTCCGATGCGGCTGAAGCCGGCAAGCTTGGCGAGATAGGGGATGTAGCGGTGCATGTCGCCGTACACTTCGATATGCTTGACTACGGCGCGGCGGTATGCCTTCAGACCGCAGTTGAAGTCGTGGAGGTTCCTGATGCCGCTGACCTTGCGCGCTGTGGCGTTGAAAAGTTTCGTCGGTATGGTCTTCGACAGCGGGTCGTAGCGTTTTTTCTTATATCCCGAGACGAGGTCGTAGCCGTCCTCGGTAATCATGCGGTAGAGCTCCGGAATCTCGTCGGGGCTGTCCTGGAGGTCGGCGTCCATGGTGATGACGACGTTTCCGCGTGCCATTCCGAAGCCGGTGTTGAGGGCGGGGCTTTTGCCGTAGTTGCGGCGGAACGAGGCGGCGCGGATATGCTCGGGGTCGTCGTCGGCAAGCTTTCGGATAACGTCGAACGAGCGGTCGGTGGAGCCGTCGTCTACGAAAATAACCTCGTAAGAGAATCCGTTAGCCTTCATTACGCGCTGTATCCAGGCGTAAAGCTCCGGAAGCGATTCTTCCTCGTTGTATAAGGGTATTACTACAGAGATATCCATAGGTTTACAGTTTGTCTTGCCTCTGGCGCATGCGGCGTATGCGCATGCGGGCGCTGAGGACTATTGCCATGATAAGCGATACGGCTGTGCCTGCGACGATGTTGATAGATATGATGTTCGCGGCAACGTCGGCGGGTGTCGGGAGGACGCCGTCGGCACGCATCTTTTCAATCATGTCGACCCATACCTGCGCCTGCGGCGTTCCCATCTCGCGGAAAGTGTCGACGGTCATCTGAATCTGTTCCGGCAGAAAATCCGGGAAGACGAAGCGCAGCGACACATAGCACAGGACTGCCGGGATGAGGCTGCCGAGGAAAAACGACGCTATCCCTTCCGCCCAGATCTCGGAAAAGGAGAGGAAACCGCCGCTGCGCATGCAGTTGCGGCTCAGGAGGCTGAAAGCGAAAAACGGCATAGCCACGGCGCCTATGAAGAAAAACAGCGCGAGGAAAGGAAAGCGGGTGCAGGCACCCATGAGGAGTATCAGCGCGCACATGAATACCGAGAGGTACAGCCCGTTTTCGGCAATGCGTGCCGTAATGGGGCGTGGGGGTGCGGTGTTGACAGTGCTGTTCATTGACTGAATGAGTTTGTTTCAGACTACAAAATTAGAAAAAAATATTCATTTTTCGTCCGCGCCGCTCTCTTAATTGTTATAGATGTGTATCAATATAGAATATAAAGATGTTATGAAAGGAAAAAATCTGATACTTACAGGTCTCGTCGCGCTTGTGGTGGGACTTCTGCTGGTGATGTTCCGCCAGCCGCTGTCGAACGGCGGATTCGTGCTCGTGGCAGGCATACTGTTCTTAGGCGCGGGCGTGATGAACATAACGTTTATCCTTGGTTCGCGCGACGACAAAGGCAAAGCACGATCCGGAGCGGTGGCGACCACTTTCGGGTGGATAGCGTCGGCTGCCGCCGTGCTGCTCGGACTGTCGATGCTTATCTTCAAGGGCGCATTCGTAGCGCTCGTGGGCTTTATGTTTGGTGTGCTGCTGCTTTTCGCGGCTCTGTTCCAGCTGTTTCTGCTTCTGTTCGGCACACGTCCGATACGTCTCTCCAGCTGGTTCTACCTTGTCGTCGCCGCGCTTGTGGGCGGAGCAATATACATTTTCCTCCGCAAGCCTTCGACTGCGGGCGAGATGACCGACGTGGTGGTCACGGGCGTGGGTTTCATGATTTTCGGTCTGTTCACGGTGATTGAAGGCTCAGTGGTCGGGCAAGGCAACAGGATGATAAAGAAAGCGTCGGACGAAGCCGCGCGCGAGGCGGCGCGCAAGCTGTCCTCACCGAAGATAGAGGCTAAGCCCGAGCCGAAGCCCGAGAGCGAGCCGGAGAAGCCTGCGGAATGACGTGCCGGCGCCCGGCGCCAAGGCTCAAAAGAAGGTCTGAAATAGCGAAATTGCCACTATCACACACAAATATAGGGGCGAAAACGCAATTTTAGACCCGCTTTTTATGGTGGATTTAAAAAAAATAACGATATTTGCACCGCAATTCGGCTGACGGTGCAAACCACTCGCCGTTTTGTTTGTGGCACGACATATAACCAATTGTATTAAAAATAGTATAACTATGACTAAAGCCGACATCGTAAACGAAATCGCAAAGAGCACCAATCTCGACAAGACCGAAGTCCTCGCAACCATCGAGCGCTTCATGGAAGTAGTAAAAGACTCACTCGCAAACGGCGAGAACGTATATCTCCGTGGTTTTGGCAGCTTCATCGTGAAAGTTCGTTCACAGAAGACAGCTCGCAACATCAGCAAGAAGACTACCATCATCATCCCCGAGCACAAGATTCCGGCATTCAAGCCCTCCCGCGTGTTCATGGACGAAGTAAAGAAATAAATCATCCTGCACGGACAATTATCCCCGTCAGAATAAATATATTCATTAACCACCAAAAGCGTTAGACAATGCCCAGCGGAAAGAAAAGAAAAGGCCACAAGATGGCTACGCACAAGCGCAAGAAACGTCTGAGAAAGAATCGTCATAAGAAGAAATAAGTTGGCGCCGGCAGTAACCGACAACCGTTGGGAGAAAAGCCGGCGGCAAGCTTCAAAAAAGTTCGTGACGAACATAGCCAGACCAGACACAGAGCAAACTTCGCACTGCGGCAAACACTCCAAAAGCATGCCGCGGCGGAGGTTTGTTCGTTTTATGGAGTAACCGTTCCCTCACCGTGACGCTACGGCGTCATGTGTCCCCAACATCATTTTTCCACCATACCCTTTATTAAATGAAAAGCGAACTCATCGTAGACGTACAGCCTTCTGAAATCTCCGTCGCCCTCCTCGAGGACGGGCGTCTGGTGTCGTTGCAGAAGGAGGCGAGAAACATCGCCTATGCTGTCGGCGACATTTATCTGGCTAAGGTAAAGAAACTTATGCCGGGTCTGAATGCCGCCTTTGTCAATGTGGGGTATGAAAAAGATGCATTCCTTCATTATCTCGACCTCGGCGCGAATTTCTCGTCGTACTCCGAGTTCCTCAAACAGCTCTTCGCCGACCGCAAGCGCGTGCCGAAACTCTCGGCGATGAAACTTCTTCCCGAAATCGACAAGCATGGCTCCATAGCCGACACGCTCACCCCGGGTCAGGAACTGCTGGTACAGATTGTAAAAGAGCCAATTTCGTCGAAAGGTCCCCGACTCACCACCGAGCTGTCGCTGACAGGTCGCTTCCTGGTGCTGACGCCGTTCTGCGACAAGATTTCCATATCGCAGAAGATAAAGTCGGCAGAGGAGAAGATGCGTCTGCGACGCCTGATAGAATTCCTCAAGCCAAAGAATTTCGGAGTCATCGTCCGCACCTCGGCAGAGGGCAAGAACAGCGCCGAGCTCGACGCCGAGCTCAAGTCGCTCCTCCAGGCATTCGAAAACGCCTGCGCCAAGGCGCAGACATCGGAGGCTCCGGCACTCGTCTTCGAGGAGGAGAACCGCGCCGTGGCGATGCTCCGCGACGTCTTCAGCCCGTCGTTCGAGTCGATCTACGTGAGCGACAAGGAGATATGCTCGCATATCCGCAACTATGTCACCCTCATCGCTCCCGAGCAAAAAGATATTGTAAAACTCTACGACAAGGAGCTGCCCGTGTTCGACCATTTCGGCATCACCAGGCAGATTAAGTCGTCGTTCGGCAAGACCGTATCGTTCAAGTCGGGCGCATACATCATCATCGAGCACACCGAGGCTCTGCACGTCATCGACGTCAACTCCGGCAACCGCGCCAAGGCGGGCACCGACCAGGAGACAAACGCCCTCGACGTCAACCTGCGCGCCGCCGACGAGATAGCCCGCCAGCTGCGTCTGCGCGACATGGGCGGCATCATCGTCGTCGATTTCATCGACATGGCGAAGAGCGAGCACCGTCAGGAGCTCTACGACCACATGCGCGAGGTGATGGCAAACGACCGCGCCCGCCACAGCATCCTCCCCCTGAGCAAGTTCGGACTGATGCAGATCACGCGCCAGCGCGTGCGCCCAGTCCTGGACATTCACACCAACGAGGAGTGCCCGTCGTGCCGCGGCAAGGGAGAGGTGCAGCCATCGATACTGTTTACCGACACGCTTGCCGAAAAACTCGAATACATCGTCGGGACGCTCGGAAAGAAAGATTTCATCATGTATGTGCATCCGTTTGTCGACGCATACATCAAGAAAGGATTATTCTCCAATCTCTACACCAAGTGGCGCCGCCGCTTCGGGCGCGTTTTCAAGATACTGCCCGACGAGTCGCTCGCATATCTGCAGTTCCGCGTCGTCGACAGCGAGCGCAACGAGCTCAATCTGATCGACGAGAAAGACAACGGCAAGAGCTCCGTGACCAAGACAGCCGAAAAGGCTCTCAAGCGCGGAGGCGACGACGAGGAGGCTCCGGCGCAGAAAGAGAAGCCCAGACAACAGGCGTCCAGGCCCGAGCAGCCCGCGAAAAAGGAAAAGCCTAAGAAGGCGCCGAAGGCGGAGCCGGCTCCCAAACCCGAGCCGAAGTCCGAACAGACCGCCGAAGCGGCTCAACCCGAACAGGAACAGCCGAAGCAGGAGCAGCCGAAGCCGAAACGCCAGCCCGCGAAAAAGAACGCCCGCACTCCGGAGCAGAATCCGGCAAGGATTCTCCCTGCCGCCGAGTCAGAAGATGACTCCGCAACCGATGCTGCGCTGACAGCCGAAGCTCCCGCCGCCGCTGCCGAACCTGCAGAGGAAACAGCGGAACAGGCGAAGGCTAAGCCCCGCAGGCGCCATCACCGCCGCAAGCCCAAGGCGGCTCCCGAAAGCGACGGCGCGCAGCCGCAGGAAAGCGCCGGCGACGACGAATGACAAGGAAAGCATCACTCTACCACACTTATTGTTAAAAAATCTCCGGCAAGTAGCGCCGGAGATTTTTTAATTTGCTAACTTTGCAGAATATGACAGCAGAAGAAAAACTCAAAATCGAAGAAAAAGTCGTGGAGATGCTCCGCACTGTCTACGACCCGGAGATACCCGTCGACATCTACAGCCTCGGGCTGGTGTACAAGATTGAGGTGTCGGACGAGGGAGACCTCGACGTCGACATGACCCTGACGGCACCCAACTGCCCCATGGCTGATTTCATTCTCGAAGACGTACGCATGAAGCTCGAGAGCATCGAGGGCGTGAGAAAAGTTAACGTCAACATCGTGTTCGAGCCCGAATGGACCCAGGACATGATGAGCGACGAGGCTAAACTCGAGCTGGGCTTCCTATGAGCCGCCGTACCGAAGGTCTGACGTATTTCCTGAGCGACATCCACTTGGGCGCGAGCTATATGCCCGACCGTCGCGCCCACGAGCGCCGCGTGGTCGACTTCCTGCGCTCCGTCGAGGACAAGGCTAAGGCTGTCTATCTGCTCGGCGACGTCCTCGACTACTGGTTCGAGTACCGCACGGTGGTGCCGCGCGGCTATGTCCGCTTTTTCGGACAGCTCGCGCGCATGGCAGACGCAGGGGTGGAGATAGTGTGGTTCACGGGCAATCACGACATCTGGCTATTCGACTATATCCGCGACGAGATAGGCGTGGAGATTGTCGACGCGAAAGGCGCGGGCGTGGAACGCCGTATCGACGGCACGCTGTTCTTCCTCGGGCACGGCGACAACTTCGGGCGTCAGCCGCTCGGCTACCGCATCCTGCGCTCGTTCTTTCATAACAAGGTGTGCCAGAAGCTCTATTCCGGCATACATCCGCGGCTTACCATGCCCTTCGCCCATGGGTGGAGCGCCCACAGCCGCAAGGGCAACGCATGCCCCCCGGAGGCGAAGCTTGCCGGACGCGCCCGTACGGCTGTCGAGGTGGAGGCGCGTCGCCTCTGCACGGCGCTTCCCGACCTGCGCTATATCGTCATCGGGCATCATCATGTAGCTCTCGACGAGCCTGTTACGTCAAAATGTCGCCTCGTTGTGCTCGGCAACTGGATAACGCGCAGCACATACGCCGTATTCGACGGCACAAGCCTCGAACTCAAAGAATTTTGCGGCGACATGTAATTTTTCGCCCAGCCGCGGCGTCTAATTTGAAAAATCACTAAGCAATGGACTATATTATCTCAGCCGAAAACATCGTCAAGGATTTCACGGGTCACCGTGCGCTCGACGATGTCACCGTGCGCGTGCCGCGAGGGAAAGTCTACGGACTTCTCGGACCCAATGGCGCCGGCAAGACCACACTCATCAGGATTATCAACCACATCACCGCCCCCGACAGCGGCACAGTCACTTTCGACGGACACACCATGACCGCCGACGATGTCGTCAGCATCGGTTATCTGCCCGAGGAGCGCGGACTGTATAAAAAAATGAAGGTCGGCGACCAGGCGCTGTTCTTCGCGCGCCTCAAGGGACTCTCGCGCAAGGAGGCGGAGGCGTCGCTACGCTCGTGGTTCGAACGCCTCGAGATCAGCGACTGGTGGAACAAGAAGGTCGAGGAACTCTCCAAGGGCATGGCCCAGAAGGTGCAGTTCATCGTCACCGTGCTCCACCGTCCCAGGCTTCTCATCTTCGACGAGCCTTTCTCGGGATTCGACCCCATCAACGCCGGCATTCTCAAGCGCGAGATTCTTCGCCTGCGCGACGAGGGCGCCACGGTCATTTTCTCGACCCACAACATGGCGAGTGTCGAGGAGCTGTGCGACGAGATAACGCTCATCAACAAGTCGCACAATATCCTCAGCGGCAGCCTTCGCGAAGTGCGCGAGCGTTTCGCCGACAACCGCTACGAGCTCGCCTTCACCGGCGATCCCTCGGCGCTGCTTGCCGCCGACGGCTTCCAGGTGAGCCTCGGACCGGTCAACACCGACGGCTTCGCCACAGCGGACGTACGTCTCGCCTCCCCGGCTGACGTGCGCGCTTTCCTCGCACGCGCAAACGAGGCTGTGGAAATCAATGCTTTCCGCGCCGTGCTGCCCACTATGGACGACATATTCATCAATGCCGTCGAACAGTCCAACATGTCTAACCCCGAAACCACAGAATCATGAAATCGGCACTCGGAATAGTAATAGCGCGCGAATACCTTGAGCGCGTAAAACGCAAGAGCTTCATCATCACCACTCTGCTGGTGCCTTTCTTCATGGCTCTCATCATGGTGGCTCCGGCGCTCATCATGGTGTTCAGCACCCCTGAGAGCAAGACTATCGCCGTCATCGACGACACGGGGCGCATAGCCGCCCATCTGCGCGGCAACGACGACATACGCTTCGTCACCACCACAGCCGAGCCTCTCGACAGCGCACGCGCCAACGACAGCTACGACGCCATTCTCTTCATCGGCGCCAACGCCATCTCCAATCCCGAGGAAAGCGTCAGGCTCTTTTCCCACGGCTCCCTCGCCATGGTCTCCGACGCGTTCATCACCGGCGAGCTCGAGAAGGCTATAGAGGACGTCCGCCTCACCGACTATAACATCGAGAACCTGCGCCGCATCCTCGACGAGGTGCAGGTCGACATGACCCTAACCGTCATAGACATCGACAAGGAGGAGGATTCCGAGATCTCGTCCGTCCTGTCCTACTTCATGTCGCTCGGCGCCGACATGGTTCTGTATATGTTCATCCTCATCTACGGTCAGATGGTGATGACCTCTATCGTGGAGGAGAAGGCTAACCGCGTGCTTGAGCTCGTCGTGTCATCCGTACGTCCGACAGAGCTGATGCTCGGAAAGATACTCGGCGTCGGACTCGTCGCCGTCACGCAGATTGTGATCTGGGTAGCTCTTCTCGGAGCATGCACGGCATGGATAGTTCCGCTCGTGTCGTCGAGCGCGGCAGCTGCCGATCCCGAAGTCGCCGGCGCCCTCGCCCAGCTCTCCGACAGCGGCTATCTGCTCTCGCTCATGGGCTGGCTGCTGGTGTTCTTCATCGGAGGCTATCTCTTCTATTCCTCGATATTCGCCGCCATAGGCTCGGCCGTCGACAATATCCAGGACGCCTCGCAGCTCACCACCGTGCCGACCCTTCCCATTGTCCTCGGCATCGTCGCCTCTATGGCTGTGCTCAACAATCCTCAGTCGCCTCTCGCCTTCTGGCTGTCGGTGGTGCCTTTCACCTCGCCCATGTGCATGATGGCGCGCATACCCTTCGGCGTGGCGCTATGGGAAATCCTTGTGTCGGTGGCAGCTCTCTACGGCTGCATCCTGCTGATGGTATGGCTGTGCGCGAAAATCTACCGCGTCGGCATCTTCATGTACGGAAAGAAGCCGTCGGTGGTCGAGATTATCCGCTGGGCGCGCTATAAATGAATGTTTTGAGTGAAAATTGCATTTTAGAGCAAAAAGCTGTATCTTTGCAAAAAATTTCATACAGACATATATGATTAACGCACAAGACATCAAGAACGGCACCTGCATCCGCATGGACGGCCGTCTGTATTTCTGCGTGGAGTTCCTCCACGTGAAACCCGGCAAAGGCAACACATTCATGCGTACCAAACTCAAGGATGTTGTTGACGGTCGCGTACTCGAGCGCCGCTTCAACATCGGCGAGAAACTCGAAGACGTCCGCGTAGAGCATCGTCCCTACCAGTTCCTCTATAACGAGGGCGGCGACGATATTTTCATGAATCAGGAGACATACGAGCAGATTCCCATCAACAAGGAGCTCGTCACCGGCGCTGCCTTCATGAAGGAAGGCGACATCGTGGAAGTTGTCAGCGACGCCACCACCGAGACCGTTCTCTATGCCCAGATGCCTGTCAAGGTCATTCTCGAAGTCACCTATACCGAGCCCGGCATCAAGGGTGATACCGCTACCAACACCCTCAAGCCCGCCACTCTCGAGACCGGTGCCGAAATCCGCGTGCCCCTCTTCGTCAACACAGGCGACAAGGTAGAGGTCGATACCCGCGACGGCTCGTACGTAAGCCGCGTGAAGTAAACATCCACCTGTACATCACACAGAGCCGCGAAGCATCCGCTCCGCGGCTCTGATTTTTTATCCGCCTGTGAGAGCCGACTCAGAAGAGGTGCGCCCGCGCAGCGGTCGCAGATTACCCAGTAGCCCGCGCCGCCGAAGGCGCCGGGGGAAAGCCGACCGCATGCATCATGGCGCTCGAAGACCGCCGACTCCATTACCCCAACCTGAGCCCGGGACGGGCGTAATCTCCCGGAGGGAGAAAAGGCGGCTGAGCCGCTCTCAGCCCCGGAATAAGCAGAGCGTTTCCGGGGTGGGGTATGGGAACAAACGTACTTTTGCCGGAGGCAATATACATTCCGTCGTTGCAGTCCTCTCCGCCGTTTATTCCCTCCGGGAAAAATCACGTGTGAGACAACGTACCCCGGAAACGCCATAGATGGCTTATTCCCGGGGCTGAGAGCGGCTTCGCCGCCTCATAAGCCCTCCGGGCTACATCCCGGTGCTTCGTGGCGCCGACTATCCTGCCGACGCCGGAGCCCGGGACGGGCGGTGTTCCTACAACTGCTGCGAAGCTGCGGGATATCGCGTCTCTCTCCTGTTCGAGGCAAGCCCGGGACGGTGCGCCGCCTCGAAAACGCGCAGCACAGGACCTTGGCTATCGCCGCCCGCGACTGCGCACGCTCTGCAGCTTGTCGCGATACGTGCAGCAGGTTCATGTCCCGCAGCTTCGCAGCGGGTTGTAAGGAACTCGCCCGTCCCGGGCTCTGCGGGAAATGTCTGCAGGCATCTTTCTTCCGGTGCTTCGTGGCGCGCCGCCGAAGGCGCGGGGTGGCAAAGAATGCCTAAGATTGGGTCAATTTTACTTTTTTTATTGCCGATTTAAACCATTTTTACTATATTTGCCACTAATTTTCAAAAGAAATACATAAAACGACATATAAATCAATCTTTATTGAACAATCTATGAAAAAGACTATCATCAGTGGCGTTGCAGCTCTTGCCATATTGCTTGCGCCGTCCTGCTCCGACGATTTGTCGAACGGAGGCTCAGGCACGGGCTACATAACGCCGGTTGTGGGTCTTGACGACGAGATGACCGACCTTCCGGGCAAGGCGGTATCCCGTGCCGACGGAAACGACGGCAACAGCGACAGCGCTACCGGCAGCGAAGCCGGAACAGTCTCTGTCGAAGACCTCTCTCTTAAGATTACGGCAACAGACGGCTCGTTCATGCGGACATGGGCGAAGCTCTCCGATTTCGACAGCTCGAAGAAATTCAAGGTCGGCGACTACACCGTCGAGGCGTTCTACGGCGACTCTATCGAGGAAGGCTTCGAGATTCCCGCCTTCTACGGCAAGAAGACCGTCACCGTCGCCGACGGACAGACAACTTCCCTCGCCTTCACGGCTACTCCGGCAAATGCCACTGTCAAGCTGAACTTTTCGGACGCGTTCAGCCAGTATATGGAAGACTATTCGGCGACTGTGACGACATCCAGAAAGGACATCCGGGTCAGCAAAGACGAGGAACGTCCCCTCTACATCGCTTCGGGCAGCATCCGCATGACCCTCGACGTCACCAAGCCCAACGGACAGACCGCCACGCTCGAGGCTCTGAAAAATATGCCGGTGAAGTCGGGCTACAGCTACAATATCAACATCGACATGAAGGATTCCGGCGGCTCATCTACCGGTGCCGGCAACGCTGGCATCAACATCAGCTATCAGATTGAGGTCGACGCTGTCAAGGAAGTTGACATAGACATCAGCGACGAGCTGATGTCCGCCGCCGAGCCGGTGCTTACGCCCGTCTATACCCCCGGCTCGCAGATCGCGCTTATGGAATGCACCGAGCGGACCGACCTGCAGGTGAATGTCATTGCCATGGCGGGTATCAAGAGCGTGACGCTCAAGAGCGAGTCCGATATTCTTCCTGCCGGCTGGCCTGTCGAGATTGACCTTGTCGCCGCCACGGCGGAACAGCAGAAAACCCTTACCGACAACGGTCTGAAGGTTCTCGGATTGTGGAAGAACAAGGCAGAGATGGCTGTGATAGACTTCAGCAAGGCTGTGGCGATGCTCCGTCCCACGGCTACATCGGCAAACGAAGTGAAATACACCGTCAGCGTGACGGACAATATCGACCGTACGGTGGCTGTCCCCGCCGAGCTTTCGGTGAAACTCACGCCGCTGGCTTTCACTTTCGGTCAGGTACCCGCCACATATATCCCCGGCGAGAACATCGCTTTCACGTTCACCTACAATGCCGACGAGAAAGACATCGCCTTCACTTATACAAACAATGCCGGCAATGAACAGGTGATAGAAGCCGTGCCGGTAGGCAAGGGCGACAATCTCTACGAAGTGTCCTTTGCGGTTCCTGAAAACCGCGTGGGAGACATCGACATCTACGCCCGTCTCAAAAACAACACAAGGAACAACGCGAAGGTGGAAGGTGCTAAGTTTACTCTCGAGACAAAAGACACGGACTGCTACGCCACCTATGGTTTTGTGCTTGCGAAGCCGCTGACGGGCTACTCCCTTCCCGACCTCTCGACAGCGACAGTGACAGCTTGCGCCGAAGGAGAGACGGAATACAAGACTGTCGGTGCACAGCCCATAACCTATAACGGCTACACGAACTACCTTAAGGTGAGCGGTCTCGACCCGTCGAAGACTTATAAGTTCCGCGTAACCGTCGACGGCAAAACGGCGATAGGCTCGCTTGCCACCGAGACTGCCGAGCCGTTGCCTAACGGCAATATGGATGAAGGCTGGAGTAGCGAAAAGAAAAGTTATGGAGCATATAGCGCGGATTACTGGAAAGCGCCTGCATCATGGTCTACAAATAATGACCAGACATTCAGCAAGTCAAGCGGCTTGGCCCGTCACTCAGCTGTAAGCGCTGTGCTTAAATCCGATGATGCACATAGCGGTGGGGCGGCTTTGATTCGTACTGTTGGCTATGGACAGCGCATTACCAATTTTTCATATAGGGCAACTGATTTCGCTCGTGGTGAAATGGCACTTAATACCGCTCTTGCTTCCCGTCCGTCAAGTCTTACTTTCTATGCGAAGTATACACCTTATGAATCATCAGAATATGGCATCTTGAACATCAGCGTCAAGGATGCCTCGGGAAATGTCATAGCTTCGGGCAGCGAGAATATTACCGCATCCGCCGGTTATACTGTCCACTCCATAAATTTAGACAACTATTCTCCCGGATGTTCCAAAGCATCGTCTGTTGAGGTTCATATTTACTCGACTAATATAGAAAATCCTAATACGACTTACTGCTCCAATCCTAAACTAAACGATAGTGAGGCAATAGGTTCGCAACTGTTTATCGATGAGCTCTCTCTCACATACTAATAATGCAGACTGTAATGAAAACTAATAGAATAACATTGGCGGCAGCCGGCTTACTGGTGTTCGCCGCAAGCTCTTGCGATGGCGCGTGGACTCCGCCTGCCGAAGGCGAGGGCTCTCTTGCCCTTGGCACGATGACAGTGACAAACGACGATGCCGAAAAGCTCGTCAGCAGCAGCGCCGCACGCGCGGACGGCGAAGACCTCTCGCAGTACACGGTAAGGATAAGGAACAAAGCCACCAGCGCAATAGTCAAGGAATGGAAATACGCCGACATGCCCGAGGTGATAGCTATGCAGGTGGGCGACTATACTGTCACTGCCGAGTCGCATGATGTCCAGCCTGCCGAATGGGACAAACCCTACTACCTCGGCAGCGCCGACTTTACCATAGAAAGCGGCAAAATCACCAATATAGGCGAGGTAAGCTGCAAGTTCTCGAGCATCAAGGTCACTGTAGTGTTCGAGGGCGAGATTGTCGGTTATGTAGGCGCCGACAGCAAGGTTACCATCGAGGCTGGCGACACGAAACTCGAATATTCGCCCGCTGAGACTCGCGCCGGATATTTCAAGAAACTTGAAGGTTCCTCGACAATGGCGGTCCGCTTCGACGGCACGCTCAACGGCATCGAGACGCATACGGTATTCACCAACACGGACGTGACCGCCGGCACACACTACAGATTTACCTTCAGCTCCAAACCTATTCCGAGCATACCCGGCGAATCGGGAACTATCACAAATCCTGTCGACCCGACTACCGGCATAGGACTGAATGTCAATATGAAAGGGCAGGATGTCGACGGAAATATCGTGGTGGAGGAAGACCTTGTCAATGTCAAACCTGAGGACCGTCCCGGCTATCAGCCCGGCGACGAGCCCGAGAATCCCGACAATCCCGATCCCAAGCCGGAGACGACTATCGATTTCGATACAGATCTGAGCTGGGATGAACCGAATGCCATAGTGGACGGCGGAACATACGTGGTCACCATAAAGTCGGAAGAACCGCTCGCCAAACTTGAAGTAAAGATAGAGTCGGATAATGAGGGCTTCATTGCCTCCGCCGGCGCTATGCTTCCTCTGGAATTCGACCTTGCCACACCTCCCGACGGCTATGCCGATACATTTAAAAATGACCTGAGGCTGCCTGTCGGCGATGACGTCAAGGGTCAGAATACGGTAGAGTTCAATATCAGCGGACTCGTTCCCCTGCTTGCGGGCTTCTCCGGCACACACACATTCACGCTGTCGGCAACCGACGACAAGGGCGGGAATCTTACCAAACAATTACAATTCCTTGCAGAATAATGACAATGAAAACTTCGGTTAAAAACATATATATGGCGACGGTAGCGGCACTTGCAATGTCGCTGTGGTCGTGCGCCGGCGACGAGCCGTTCGGAGGCAGGGGCGAGGGTTCTATAGTCCTCAATACCTCCCTGAGCAGCGACGTTACCGTAGAATCGCGCGCCACCGACGCCGAGCTCCTTGCCTCGACGAAGGTATGGATATCGAATGAAAAGGGTCTTGTTCGTCGCTACGACAGCGCCGCCGACATAACGGAACCGGTGAAACTTCTCACCGGCAACTACGTTGTCGAGGCTTGGGCTGGCGACTCTGTCTCTGCCGACTGGACGCAGCGATGGTACAAGGGACGCCAGGAAGTGACTGTCACTAAAGGCACCACCACCGATGTCAACCTCGTGTGCAAGATAGCCAATGTGGTAGCCTCTGTCACATATCAGGAAGGGCTTGACGAGGCTCTGACGAACTACACGATGGAAGTCGGTCATACCAAAGGCACTCTCAGCTTTGTAAAAGACGAGGAGCGCAAGGGCTATTTCATGATGCCTCGCGGAGAGACAAGCCTTCATTATAAGCTCACCGGCACGAAGACTTTCGGCAACGAACCTTTTGTGTTCGAGGGAGATATTGCCGACGTGCAGCCGGCTACCGAGTATAAGCTCAACGTGAAGTACACCCAGAAAGTGACCGACACAGGCGGCGTCACCTTCTCCATAAGCATCGACAAGCAGGAAATTCCTGTGAGCAGCAACGAGGAGTTTCTCATCTCACCGCCACTGTTCACCGGTAAGGGTTTTGACATAGCGCAGCCAGTGATCGGCGAAAAAGGCGGTCTTGAAGATCTTACGATTTTTGTAAGGAGCGCTGTCTCAATCAGTAATCTGCAGATGAAGAGCGACATCCTTCCGATATATACTACAAGTGAAGAGCTAAAGGTCGGTTATGTCGATTTGGTAAAAATGCAGTCAAGTGTAATGGAAGATCTTGAAAAAGCCGGAATCACATGTACCAACAAGGCTCTCGACGAAGGCGAGACGGGAACTGTGCTTCAGGTTGTCGTCGGCAAGACTTTGCTCGACAAACTCGGGGAAGGCTCGTATTCCTTTGAGTTTACGGCAACCGACGAAGAAGACCGCGTCAATGCCGCTACATTGGCCATCGAAATCAGCGACGCTACCGTAATGGCACAGCCGATAGACGACGCTGCCAGAGACTTCGATGCAGTGACGCTCCGCGCACAGGTGATGAAGGACAACGTCGAAACGGTAGGCTTCAAATACCGCGCTGTCGGTACGGAAGACTGGACTTCGGTAGACGGCACAGCCGTAAGCCGCGCGTTCATGAAAGGCTCATACTATGAGGCTCAGGTCAGCGGACTTGCTCCTGCGACTTCCTACGAGTTTGTCGCAACAGCCGA
>JAGBDG010000104.1 GCA_017937625.1 Muribaculaceae bacterium
GCATCCAACTTCAAGGAAGCTTTCGAGCACTTCGAGGAGGGCATGAAAGGCACTATGGCCGACTATGAGATTGTCTCCATCACCGAGACTCCCCTCATGGACGTCTACAAGATGAAACTCGAAAACTGACAAGGCGATGGCTTCCATAGCCGAATCACTTGCGGCAATACGTTCGACGCTCCCCGGGGGCGTCGGGCTTGTAGCCGTATCCAAGTTCCATCCCGCTTCCGCCATACGCGAGGCATACGACGCCGGACAGCGCATCTTCGGCGAGAGCCGCGTCCAGGAGCTTGCCGACAAGATGCCGCAGCTCCCCGACGATATCCGCTGGCATTTCATCGGTCATCTGCAGACCAACAAGATCCGTCGGCTGCTCTCCTCCGGTCCTGTGGCGCTCATCGAGAGTATCGACAGCGAGCATCTCCTTCGTGCCGTCGATGCCGAGGCTGACCGGCTGGGCATCACGGCGCGCGTACTGATGCAGGTTCATGTAGCCGCCGAGGAAACCAAATTCGGATTCACGCCCGACGAGCTTGTCGGGTGGTTCGCCGCGCGCGGTTTCGAGACTCTGCGCGCCACACACATCTGCGGAGTCATGGGCATGGCTACGAACACCGACGACACCGCCCGCATAGCCGACGATTTCCGCCGCATAGCCGACACGCGCCGCCGAATACTCGAGACAGCTCCCGACCTACGCGGATTCGACACCGTATCCATGGGCATGAGCGACGACTACAGGCTCGCCATAGACGAGGGCAGCACACTCGTGCGCATCGGCACAGCCATTTTCGGACCGCGGGCGTACTGATTTTATCAGCCGCCGGCTTGGAATTCCGGAATTAATAGCTAACTTTGCGACATAACGCACGCATCATGGCACAGTTACAACTATATCTCACACAGTCGCGTACCGGTTTCGCGAGCCTCGGCAACGTCAATCCCTCGGAGGACGTGGCACGGCGCATACACGACCCCGCACATGCTCTTGACATTCTGCGCTACGATGCTTCCGTGCCTCAGGTGTTCTATCTCCTGACCTATCTCCAGGACGGACTGATGTTCTCCGTTCTCCGTCCGCTGCCGGGAAATCTCGGCGACAATACAGCCGCCACAATCTTCTTTCCCGCCGGTGTGAGCATCGATTTCGACGCTTTCAACACCGTCATAACCTTCATCCGCACTCTCCTGCTCTCCTGCGAGACGCCCGCCGCCAAGGACATGTCCGTACTGAGGAAACTTTTCGCGATGGATTTTCCGGTCGACCGCGAGGTGGCGCGCATGACGCCTTCGTCCGGCCATTCTTACGCTTTCGCACGTTTCGGCGGCAGTTTCCCGTCGCTTTCCGACTACTTCGGCGCGCGTTTCTTCCAGCCGGGATTCTCGCGTTTCGCCGGCGTTCTCCTTGTCGACAGCCTTTCGAAAGCCGAGCCGCGCGAGCACAGCTTCGACATCAGCGGTCCGCTCAGCGAGGTGATTGTCGTGCGTCCCCCATTGCCCACGCCCGAAGGTTTCCTGCCATATATCGGGCACATGCCGTTCGACCGACCCGTAATCGCCGGCAAAGGCGACATTCTCGACATTGTATGGCGCCGCAGCGGTTTCGAGAGCCTGCCGTGTCCGTTCACGGTCGGAGGAAATGTCGATGATGTTCCGCAGTGCGACACCTCGGCGGCGCGCAAGGTGATAACGCCGGCATCTTTCTACGTCTCGGCGCAGAACAACGGCGAGGTTATCTCCGACTTTACCGTCAGCGTCAACGGCACGGAAATCAAAGGTCCGCAGCCATTCAATTTCTCCGAACTGGAGAATGCCCGGGTCGACATCGAGGCACCCGGATATTTCAGATATAACGGCACCGTCGACCTTGCGTCGACCACCCAGGCAATCGTACGCCTGCGCAAGCAGCATTCAACCTACCGTTTCGACATGCCCCTGCGCAGCAGCGAGCCACTCGAGCCACTGCACATCTACATCAAGTCGCTGCGTCCGCTGCGCTACTGCCCCGTGGAGGGTTACGGCGTCGTAGGCGGCAAGATTGCCGAGGGAGGCGAGATAAACCGTCTGGAATACACCGGCGGTCGCCGAAGACGCCTGTTACTCATTGTCGCCGTCGCTGCCGCCCTTGTCGCCGGTTTCGCGCTCGGCGCAGCCATTTTTACAAACTGATAACATAAAACCCTAACAATACAGCATAATGTTTTCCGGAATAGTAGAAGAAGCCGCCACCGTTGTGGCTGTAGAACATAACGAAGCGAACGTCAACCTCACCGTACGCTGCTCTTTCGCCGACGAACTCCACATCGACCAGTCCGTTTCTCATAACGGCGTGTGCCTGACAGTCGTCGACCTGTGTTCCGACTCCACTTACGTCGTTACGGCTATCAGGGAGACGCTCGACCGCTCCAACCTCGGACTTCTCCGCCCCGGCGACCTCATAAACCTCGAGCGCTCCATGCTCATGAACGGACGTCTTGATGGGCATATAGTCCAGGGACATGTCGACACCACGGCGCGCTGCACGGCAATCGAGGATGCCGACGGCAGCCGCTATTTCAAGTTCGACTACGAGATAAGCCCTGAGATGGCTGCGCAGGGCTACATGACCGTCGAGAAAGGCTCTGTGACGGTCAACGGCGTCAGCCTTACCGTCTGCGACAGCACACCCCGCAGCTTCCGTGTGGCAATCATCCCCTATACCCTCGAGCACACCAATTTCCGCGCCATAGAGGTAGGCACGGTAGTCAATCTCGAATTCGACATCATAGGGAAATATATCGCCCGTCTGGCTCAGCTCAAGGAGGCGTGAGCCGGCAAGTCCGTGCATGGAACAGTTCTTGCAGCAGATATGGCAGCAGCGCATGTGGAAGCACGACAGGCTCGTCACTGTCGGCGGCGAGTCTGTGGAGGTGCTCGACCCGGGGCTGCTGAACCATGACGCGGGTCCCGACTTCTTCAATGCCAAGATAAAGATTGGCGGGAAAATATGGGTGGGAAATGTCGAGGTACATGTGCGCGCCTCCGACTGGCACCGCCACCGCCACGACTCCGACCCCGCTTACGGCAACGTCATACTCCACGTGGTGCTCCACGATGACGTGCGCATAACACGTCCGGACGGTTCCGAGATTCCGCAACTCGTCCTCGCGTGCGCAGAGGATTTCAAGAGGCTGTGCGACCGCATGACCGACCGCCCCGACTCGGAGCTCGCCTGCTTCAGAAACATAGCCGCCGTCCCCGACCTCTACCGCACCGACTGGCTCACGGCGCTCGCTTTCGAGCGCATGCACGCCAAGGCTGAGCATCTCATAGGCATCATGCCGCGCACCGGCGGCAACTGGCGCGGCGCCCTCTACGTGCTTCTCGCCCGTGCCCTTGGCTTCGGTGTCAACAGCGAGCCTTTCGAGCGTCTTGCGCTCGCCACGCCGCTCTCCGTCCTTCTCCATCATCAGAACGACTGCCAATCCGTCGAGAGCATCCTCATGGGTCAGGCGGGACTTCTCGACGAGGACGCCGCGGGCGGCGCCGAGAAGGAATATATGGACGCGCTGCGGCGCGACTACGATTTTCTCAGCCGCAAGTACAGCCTCGTCCGCCCGTCGGCTCTGGGATGGAAGCTCGCCCGCATGCGCCCTCAGAACTTTCCCCACCGCCGCATAGCGTGGCTTGCCGCCGCTGTGGCAGGCGGTTTCTCGATAGCCACCGACCTGGCGGCTGTCACCGACGCCGACAGCGCACGGCGCCTTTTCGAAGTCAGCCTCAGCCCGTTCTGGAGTTCGCACTATACTTTCGCCCCATCCGAGGGCTGCGCTCCCGGAAGCCGTCTGAGCCGCTCGGCGGTCGACATCCTCATAATAAACGTCATTGTCCCCGCCCTGCTCGCATATTCCCGTACATACGGCAATGGCGACGCAGTATCGGGCTGCGCCGCCATTCTCCAGAGTCTTCCGCCCGAGAACAACCGTGTTGTGCGTCTTTTCGTTTCCGCCGGTATCGGGTGTCCCGACGCTTTCACCTCGCAGGCGCTCGTACAGCTGCGCCGCTGCTACTGCGAGCCCCGCAAATGTATCTACTGCCGTTTCGGGCAGCGTTTTCTCCATGCCGCACGTCAGGCTCAGCAGTCGAGCGCCTTGGCGTTGCGCGAGCGGATAAACGAGGCGTAGGTCTCGAAAATATCACCCAGCGCTATAGTGGCGTTCCTCACCTGACTTTCATACAGTTCGGCTCCCCGCGTTCCGGCGGGGCTTGAGCCTGCCAGCGACTCGTTGACGCCCGATATGTCCTCGAACAGCTTCATCTGCAGCTGAAGGTACTGGTAGGCGCCCGCGTCGCCGGGATTGTTCATCACCTGCTGCGGCAGATGCTCGCCGCGTCCGCTGATTGGTATCACGCCGTCTGCCTGCGCCCAGCGGTTGCATATCTCCTTCCACGTCATCCCTTCGGAAATCTGGTCGACGGGGAAAAGAAGGACGCCCTTGGCGGTGCTCGCTATTATGCGGTCGATGAGCACGAGCATGCGGTTGACCGACCGCTGCTGCTCCAGCATGTCCTCGACGAAGGAATGCACCTCGCCGTCGGTGAGCGGATAGAACTTCACGGCGAAAGGATGGCTCCCGTGACCGTAGGGCGAGTCGTATTCGTCGAGTACCGTTCCGTCCGGGGCGAGCCACCGGCAGTGCCAGCGGAAACGCAGCGCGAGGTCGTCGCCGTCCGTCAGGGTGTGCGAGTCTATAGTCCACAGTTCCGCCACGCGGCACCGTCCGGGGCTGTCGGCGCGGAAAAAATCGGGATTCCCGCACGCGCCGCCGATGTTCCCGCACGACTCGAGCGGCGATGCCGTGCCGCCGAAGAGCCGCTGCAGTGCCTCGGCGCGTGCCGCCGACCCGCGGGCGAAGCGCGACACAAGCTCCGGAAAGGTCATGTCGTGGAGCATGCCCGCAAGGTCTATGTCCCATCCGCGCGGATCCTTGAAACGGTTCACGAAGAAATGC
The DNA here is from genome assembly GCA_017937625.1 of Muribaculaceae bacterium. GTDB lineage: Bacteria > Bacteroidota > Bacteroidia > Bacteroidales > Muribaculaceae > CAG-873. The sequence goes on from JAGBDG010000104.1 coordinate 4,992, forward strand.
GCCGGGTCGACGTTGTCGATCCACAGCCGCCGTTCGCCGAAGCGCTCTTCCTCGCTGATGCGCTGTATGGCGCAGCCCGAGATGAGGAATTCCTCGAGCAGACGGCTGTCGAGCTCGCCGAGCTCGTTGCGTTCGGCTATCCTTTCCATACCGGCGTAAGGAGCTGCATTCTTGCTTTCCGCACGGTAGCGCCCCACTATGGTCTTGACGAGCTGCCGTATGAGATTGTTGGTGACGGCTCTGTCGCCGGCTTCTTCTATTACGTCGCGTTCGACGCGCAGTCTGCCCTTGCTGTCGCGCACGATGTCGCACCACTGGTCGCCGTAGGCATATCTCTTGCAGCGCAGCCGCCGCGCGCGGAGCTCCGAGGCTGCGTTCCATGCCTCGTAGGCGTTTCTGATTATTTCCTTTGACATTGTCATATCTTCAGCTTATCAAGCAGCGACAGGGCGCTCTCGTCGAGGACATAGCTCGACGGA
>JAGBDG010000105.1 GCA_017937625.1 Muribaculaceae bacterium
AATCCCTTCATCTCGGCGTATGTGTCAAGTTCATTGAAGTAGCTCACGCGAAGGGCAAGGTAGGTGTTAGCAAACAGCTTAACTGCTTCGGCCTCTTTCATACCCATGTAAAGCGTTGGTATGTCTTCCTTAATTGCTCCCTGTTGGAGCATTCTAGCGAAAGTATGCGCTGCCCTGTCAAGCCTTTCGATATCAGTTACAGCCAAGATTGCAGCGTTCTCTTCAGCAAATTCCGGACGGTCAATGATTTTGGGCATACCGGCAATAATGCGCGAAGGATATAGATTGTCGTAAAGTGCCTTGCTTTCGCGAAGGAACTCGGGGAAGAAAAGCAGATTGAACTGCTTTACGCCCTTGGTTGCATATTTCACATAAAGGCTTCGACAATATCCAACGGGAATGGTCGACTTGATGACCATCACAGCATCAGGATTGACGCTCAGCACCAAATCAATCACATCCTCAATGCAATGGGTATCGAAGAAGTTCTTTACCGGGTCGTAATTGGTAGGAGCTGCAATAACCACGAAGTCGGCTTCTCGGTAAGCCGAAGCACCGTCAAGAGTGGCAATAAGATCAAGAGGCTTTTCTGCGAGATACTTTTCAATATACTCATCCTGAATCGGCGATTTCCGTTGATTAATAAGTTCGACTTTTTCAGGTATTACATCAACGGCAGTGACATGATTGTGCTGTGCCAAAAGCGTAGCTATACTAAGCCCAACATAGCCTGTGCCTGCTACGGCAATATTATATTTCTTTTCCATTGTCATATCATTTTTTCTCTCAACTATCGATTTGCTCGTACCCGATTACAAAGCTTTATTTATACGAAAATCAGGAATTGAGTGCGCGGAATTCGCTTTCGTTGGTGTGGGTGAGGAGGCAGTAGTCGATTTTGAGCTGGTCGGTGCGGGTTGTGGGGGTGCGGGTGGAGAGCTCGCGGACTATTGCATCCTCGAGGTTGTCGGTGCCTTTTGCATGACGCAGGGGCCACTGACGGTAAAGGCGATAGAGTTCGTCGACGGTCATCGAGGAGAGGTCTTTCGGCACCGAAGCAGTCCGGTCTATCTCGTAGAGGTCGTCGGGTGACTGGATGCAGCGGCGCGCGATGAGTTCGCCGACTACCTTTTTGAGCCGCGTTGCGCACTTGCGCGTGAACGAAAGATGCTCGCGGTCGAGCACGGTGCTCGCGCAGTCGCCGACTTCCGACAATATCTGTCCGACTGTAATCAGTTCGCATGTCGGGGATGCCGCCGACACCTTATAGTTCATGACTCTCGAGGGAAGCGCTGTTACCATTGCCTGAAACTATTTGATAATCTGTACGAAGTCCGGTTCTACCTCTACCGCGGCGGATATGAGTCCTGGCAGTTCGACGATAAGACGGCGTTTTCTCATGCCTTTCACCGACAGCAGCTGCCCCTCGTACTGGTCGAGCATGCCGCCGACGATGCGGACTTTCTTGCCGTACATAGCGCCGGTTATCTCCCCGGGCTTATAATATATTGGTGCTTCCGTGTGGTCGACGGCATAGATGAACCGTGCCATCTCGTCGTCGCGGACAGTCATCGGCTCGTCCTTGGTTTTGCCGAAAAGATAGCGGTACTGGAGATTCGGGTATCTCGCGACAAATGGGTCTATCGCCTCTTTCGTGTCGTGGACGAAGAGAAGATCCTGTACCACCGGGACATCGCGTCTTTGCCGGCGTCCGCCGATGGTCATTATCATCTGTGTCATCGGCGTGAACACCTCCATACCGACGTCCCGCAGCTCATGAATGGCGAGGACATTGGCGTTTCGGCGCTTGAGGTCACGCATCACATACCATCGTTTTTCGGAAGGATCCATAATGGCGTCGCTGACTCGCAGGCAATTCTCCAAGTCCTGCCCAAACTTCGTATGTATTGAAATTCAAGCAGCTACGGAATCGTTCTAAAAAGAAAGAGGTTCTATTCATGATTGGTTAGCCTCTTCGTTTGCCATTATTTTGGCAATGAAATATCAGTTTCTTTCGGAGAGACTGATATTTGGTTCCGCAAATTTACTCAATTTATTGGAAAAAACTGTTTTTATTGAGTAGAAAATTGCTTAGTACAATCTAATGCTGTAATTATCAACATGTTTACTAAACAACGGTCTGCAATAAATACGGTTGAGTTTTGCGTCAAGTGCTGAATTTCAGAGGTTTTGACATATTTATCAGTCTCTCCGAAAGAAACTTTCTCCATATCTTCCCTCATTACCGTTTTCTGCTCCTGCTATCTATCATCCTGATGATACTGCTGTTTGCCCTGTCGACCGAAGCCGTGTCGAGCGACTGCAGGTAGATGATAGTGGTCTTTTCAGAATCATGCCCCATAGCCTTGCAGATGGTCGACAGAGCCACATTGTTCGCGTGCGCTATGCTTGCCCATGCGTGACGCGCGACATACAGCGTCAGCTTGGTCTCGAGCCCGAGCATCTTCCCGACTTTCTGAATGTTTCTGTTTATCCTGCAATAGGTGTTTTCATATTGCTTATCGTCCATGTTATCTGTCAGTATAGGAAGCAGATAGGATGATTCGTTCTTACCGAAACTGTCGATCAGCTTTCGCGTCTCCGGCTCTACCTTTACAGTCAGCTGCTGTCTGGTCTTCCGGCGTGAATAGGTTATCACGCCATTATTCAGGTCGCTTTTCTTTAGAAAGGCAATGTCGACGAACGACATTCCGCGGGTATAGAAGGCAAACATAAAAACCTTGCGGGCAAAGTCAAGCGACGGATGGCGGGTAAGGTCAATATCGCGGATTCTCCGGATTACATTAAGACCTACGGCTCTTTTCACGGTCTTGTCTACCCCCATATAGACATGCCTGAACGGATTGCGCGGCACTTCGTAATCCTGCTCGACGGCACGGTTCACGATAGCACGCAGATTGCGCATATAGAAAGAAGTGGAATTGCGGCACAGTCCGCGCTTGATCAGAAACTCCTCGTATCCGAGAACGAAGGTAGACGTCAGGTTCCGCCACGCCACTTCACAGCCATCGGTATAGCGTAAAAGGCTGTTCAGAGTGGCTTCGAAACGCTTGACCATAGACCTTTTCCCGATTATCGTCATTTCTTCAATCAGTCTGCGCGCGAACGACACGATGCCGGTGATTTCAAGTGAGGCTTTGTATGCCTTGACTATATCGCATGCAGTATACGGCATTCTCTTTATGTCTAATTCTGAGATTATTGACTGAAGTTTTTCCTGACTTTCTGCCAAGGATACTTTTACCGACAAGAGATACTTCTTTCGGTCTATGCATGCTGCCGGAGAAATAATTATCGAAGCATATTCTGCATTCCATTCCTCATCGCTGACGTGCAAGCATGTGCTAACTTGCCGGACCTGTCTTTGGTGGATTATCTGAAAAAAAAGAGAGCCGTCTTTGCCTTTTACCGACGATGACCTGTACTTTAGTTTTATAGTTGCCATGACATGTGTTGATTATTGTCCGGCTAAGATAATGCAAAATGATAAACCAAGATAGAATTGTACGTCGGCGAAACATTTTAAACGGCTCAGACAACTAAAAAAGCAGCAATTCAGTGACGGCAAATCAGGCATAATACAGAAAACGGCGTGTAATCGAGTGGATTACACGCCGTTGGCGTTGGATGCTCCTGCAGGAGCTATGCATTACTTCACTTCCTCGAAGTCTACGTCGGTGACGTGGTCGTCGGGGTTGCCGCCCTGCGATGCGCCGGCGTTACCGCTGAAGCCCTGTGCTCCGCCCTGCTGTGCCTGCTGAGCCTGCGCCTGAGCGTTCAGGATGTCCTGCTGAACTGCACCGAAGGTGGTTTCGATTTCCTTGATGGCAGCGTCGATGCCTGCGAGGTCGGCGTTCTTGTGAGCCTCTTTCAGCTTGGCTACTGCTGCCTCGATAGCGGCGCGCTTGTCGGCGGGAATCTTGTCACCGAATTCGCTGAGCTGTTTCTCGGTCTGGAAGATAACGGCATCAGCCTGGTTGATCTTGTCGGCACGTTCCTTCTCGCGTGCGTCGGCGTCGGCGTTTGCTGCTGCCTCGTCCTTCATACGCTTGATTTCGGCGTCGGTAAGACCGCTCGAAGCCTCAATGCGGATGCTCTGCTCCTTGCCTGTAGCCTTATCCTTTGCGGAAACATTGAGGATACCGTTGGCGTCGATTTCGAAAGTGACTTCAATCTGAGGTATACCACGGGGAGCGGGTGCGATGCCGTCGAGGTGGAACTTGCCGAGCAGCTTGTCGTCTTTTGCCATAGGACGCTCGCCCTGGAGAACGTTGATTTCTACCGACGGCTGGTTGTCGGCTGCGGTCGAGAATGTCTCGCTCTTTCGGGTTGGGATGGTAGTGTTTGCCTCGATAAGTTTTGTCATCACACCGCCGAGTGTCTCGATACCTACCGACAGAGGAACAACGTCGAGAAGGAGCACGTCCTTTACATCGCCGCTGAGCACGCCGCCCTGGATTGCTGCGCCGACTGCGACAACTTCATCGGGGTTGACACCCTTGCTGGGCACCTTGCCGAAGAATTTCTCTACCTGCTGCTGGATAGCAGGGATACGTGTAGAACCGCCGACGAGGATGACTTCGTCGATATCCTTGGCTGTCAGACCGGCGTCGCGCAGAGCGTCCTCGCACGGTTTGAGTGTAGCATGGATAAGACGGTCGGCGAGCTGCTCGAATTTGGCACGTGTGAGTGTCATCTCGAGGTGCTTGGGCACACCGTTGACCGGCATGATGTACGGAAGATTGATGTCGGTCGATGTAGCGCTGGAAAGCTCAATCTTGGCCTTCTCGGCAGCCTCACGCAGACGCTGCATAGCAACCTTGTCATTCTTCAGGTCAATGCCTTCTGCCTTCTTGAACTCAGAAACCAGGTAGTCCATGATCCGCTCGTCGAAGTCGTCGCCGCCCAGATGGGTGTCACCGGCGGTAGCCAGAACCTCGATGACGCCGTCGCCGATCTCCAGAATGGAGACGTCGAAAGTGCCGCCGCCCAGGTCGTAGACCATGATCTTCTGCTCGGTCTCCTTGTCCAGACCGTAAGCCAGAGCGGCTGCGGTGGGCTCGTTGATGATACGCTTGACGTCAAGGCCCGCGATCTTGCCGGCGTCCTTGGTGGCCTGACGCTGGGCGTCGGTGAAGTAAGCGGGAACGGTGATGACAGCCTCGGTGACGGTGCCGCCCAGATAAGCCTCGGCGTCAGCCTTCAGCTTCTGCAGGATCATAGCGGAGATCTCCTGGGGGGTGTACTTCTTGCCGTCGATCTCGACTTTGTAGCTGGTGCCCATCTCACGCTTGATGGAGGAGACGGTGCGGGCGTGGTTGGTGACAGCCTGACGCTTTGCCACCTGGCCGACCATACGCTCGCCGGTCTTGGAGAAAGCGACAACAGAGGGAGTGGTGCGGTTGCCTTCGGCGTTTGCGATGACAACGGGTTCGCCGCCTTCCATGACGGAAACGCAGCTGTTGGTAGTACCAAGGTCAATACCGATAATCTTGCTCATAAT
>JAGBDG010000106.1 GCA_017937625.1 Muribaculaceae bacterium
CTACGCTCCCGGCAAGGCTGCCAACGCCGGCGGTGTCGCTACTTCCGGTCTCGAAATGAGCCAGAACGCAATGCACCTCCAGTGGGGCGCCGACGAAGTCGACGAGAAGCTCCACACTATCATGACAGACATCCACGAGCAGTGTCTCCGCTACGGCGTGGAGCCTGACGGCTACATCAACTACATGAAGGGCGCCAACATCGCCGGATTCATGAAGGTGGCACACGCCATGATGGGTCTCGGTGTCTGCTGAGTGAACTGACTCCAGAACTCACGGAGAGTCCCCGCCCGAACTGTTCAGACGGGGCTCTCTTTTTCTTTTATCGTTTGCAAACAAGATGTCGGATGACGTCGGTTGTCACATTCTTTCTACTATAATATGATTCATCGCAAGTACAATTTCGACCGCGTGCACGACCGCCGCGGAACAGATGCCACACAGATTGAGGAACTTGAGGAAAAATACGGACGCAGCGACCTTCTGCCGCTGTGGATAGCCGATATGGATTTTCCCGTCTCGCCTGCCATAACAGCCGCTCTGGAAAGCCGGGCGCGTCAGCGCGTATTAGGCTACACATACGCTCCCGCCTCGTTCTGGGACTCCATCACCGGCTGGCTGCGCCGCCGCCACGGATGGGATGTGAAACGCGAGGAGACCGACTACGTGCCCGGGGTGAAGAAGGGCATCGGGCTTGCAGTGCTCCATTTCAGCCGTCCCGGCGACAAGATTGTGATTCAGCCGCCCGTGTATCATTCTTTCCGCTCCATTGTCAGCGGCTACGGTCGCACCGTGCTCGACAATCCTCTCGTGTGCCGCAACGGGAAATACGGGATGGACCTCGACGGACTCGAGAGAATATGCGCCGCCGAGCGTCCGAAAATGCTGATAGTATGCAATCCCCATAACCCCATAGGCGTGCAGTGGAACGCCGCGACGCTTGCTGCCGCAGCCGATATATGCCGCCGCTATGGCATGGTGCTTCTGTCGGACGAGATATACGGCGACCTTGTGCTTGCCGGCGGTCGGCACTATCCGACGGCGTCGGTGTCGGACGCCGCCAGGGAGGTGACGGTGACGATAGGCGCACCGTCGAAGAGCTTCAACATTCCCGGACTTGCCTGCGCGTGGACGGTCGTTCACAACAAGGCGCTCCGCGACGGGTTTTTCGACTTCCTGCTCACCAGCGAGTTCGACACCGCGCCCGTGTTCGCCGTGTCGGCTATGCAGGCTGCGTATGCCGGGTCGGAGGATTGGCTCGACGAGGCGCTTGAATACATCTGTGCCAATGCGTCGTTCGCCATGGATAAGCTCTCGGAAATAGAAGGGGTGAAAGCATATATGCCTGACGCCGGATTCGGGCTGTGGATCGATTTCCGCGGACTCGGGCTGAGCCATGACGCGCTCGTCAGTCTGCTTGTCGACGGGGCTAAGGTGGCGATGAGCGACGGCGTGACTTTCGGCGCCGGCGGCGAAGGATTCATGCGCATGAACATAGGAGTGCCCCGCTCGGTTCTCGCCGAGGGCATCGGCAGGATAGCGGATGCAGTGAATAAATCGAGATGAGCGCGATACCTTTTGTAAAAATGCACGGGACGGGCAACGATTTCGTTGTCCTCGACTTTTTCGGCGACGCGGCGGCTGTCGACGTCAGCATGCTTCCGGAGCTTGCGCGCCGAATGTGCCGCCGCCGTTTCTCCGTTGGTGCCGACGGGCTGATTGCCGTGCTGCCTGAGGCTGGCTTTGACGCTCGCATGCGTATCTTCAATGCCGACGGCAGCGAGGCGCAGATGTGCGGCAACGGCATACGCTGTGTGGCGCGCCTGCTCCATGAGCGCGGACGGCTCCATGGCAATGTCGCCCGTATAGCTACCGCGGCGGGACTCCGGTACGTACAGGTAACGGTCGATGCTGACGGAGTGTTCGCCACAGCCACCGTCGACATGGGCGCCCCGGAGTTCGAGGCACGTATGATTCCCGCGAACGCTTCGGGCACGGTTGTCAATGCCGAAGTGAGCGCCGGCGGCGACGTCTATACCCTCACGGCAGTGTCGATGGGCAATCCGCACGGCGTGGTGTTTGTCGACGATGTCGAGGACTATCCTGTCGCCGCCTCCGGCAGCGCGCTGGAGAACTGTCCGCTGTGGGTCGAGAAGGCGAATATCGAGTTTGCTGAAATACGCCCCGGATCGATACGCATGCGTACGTGGGAGCGCGGCGTCGGCGAGACGCTTGCATGCGGCACGGGAGCGTGCGCCGTTGCCGCGGCTGCTATTGCGGGTCGGAGGGGCGTGGCGCCCTTCGTCATGGACCTCGACGGAGGCAGGCTCTGCATCGACGTCGGCGCCGACGGTCATCTGCTCCTCACAGGTGCCGCTGAACATGTCTTCGACGGCGTTTTTGAGCTATAAAAGCCGAAAATGTGCCTGAAAATGCGCGTAAAACAATATTCGGGAACGATTTGTTATTCAAATAGTAGGTTTATATTACAAAAAATTGTAAATTTGCCGCACACAAGTATAGTAAAGTGATAAAAACGTTATAATAACTAACATTTAAACACAAAAACAATGAACACAGAAACTATCGGCATGTACGCCGGCTCTGTATGGGTAGCTCTCAACACAGCCGATGCTATGGGTGTAAAACAGCTCAAGAAAGCCACCAAACTGAAAGATAAGGAAGTGTACGCAGCTCTCGGATGGCTTGCACGCGAAGGCAAGATTCAGATTCTCCCCGACGACGAGGACGAAAAAGAGCTCATCATTTCGCTCGTAAAATAACTATCTCCAAAGCTACACAAGGCAGAGCCCTCCCGGCTCTGCTTTTTTTTGTGCTCGTTCTTCGAGAGGAAATCAGCGGTTTGCGTGCGCACTATTGCCAATCATTTGCTGTCGCGTTTCGAGCCTGCGCACCGTCCCGGGCTTGGCTCGATTTTTTTTAGTGGTTGACTTTCCGGCAGCTTCGCAGCCGGTTAGAGGAACATCGCCCTTTCAGGGCTCCGCTGTCGTGATGAATTTTCAGTAAGTCAATGTCCGCGTGCCGGCGGTTTGTCTTTGGGACGCGGAGCAGGCTACCGCTATCGAGGTCGTGCGGCGCACGACTCGGGAGGGGGATTCGGTGGGGCTTCGGCTTTTGCCGGGTCGGTCAGAAGAACAACGATGGTCTTCGACAGTTGAAAAAGTTGAGAGAGTTGAGAAAGTCGAGATAATTGTGCGGGAGGGGAGATGTAATAGAGTTTGGCGAGGCGGCGGTGCCACTGCTTTTCGGAGAGTCCTTCGGGCATGGTGGTGTGGACGATGAGGACGCCGTCTTCGGCGAGCTGGGGAACGAGGGCGCACCAGAGGTCGCGCCAGCGGTAGTTGTAGCGGCTGCCGCTGAAGGGTGATACTGTACGGTAGCGCTCGACATGGAGCAGCAGGGTGAAGCGCGAGGTCATGCCGCGGGTCGCCTCGGTGTTGCGGGGCGACGTGAGGATGACCTGTTTGTTTCTGTTGCGTGGACGCTCGCCGGCGGGGTAAACGAGGATGCCGTAGGTCTCTTCGCAGAGGCTGAGGCAGTATTCCTGATATTTGCGCAGGAGCGCGGTGGAGTCGGTGCCGGGCGGGTCGATGACGAGGAAGGGTCGAGCCTGCCACTTCTTGCGCGCTTTCTCGATAGGGCGTATCACGGCAATCTCGGCGGGAGTGAGCCTCCTGCCGAGGAACTGCGCGAAGCCGTATTCCCAGGGAGCCTCGGGAACTGTGCGTTGTCGCGCGGGCTGCGATAATATGCGTGTACGCCGTAAATGTGTCATGACCTTTGGAGGCAAAGATACTCTCCGCTTTATCGGTTTTGACGGGTGTTTTTGCGGAATGCGGAAATTAACACATTCGATGAACGGCTCGGAGTTCTCGGAGTACTCGGAGTCCGCGGAGAAGTTAGTCGGCGGTCTGCGAGCGCCGGTTCTTTTTGATTCTTCAACCCCGAGCGCCTGGGGCGGCGAGGGCTACTGGGTAGTCGGCGACCGCTGCGCGGGCGCCTGATGTGGCGGGCTGACGATTCGGGGATGTGTCGGATGCAACGGATGTGGTGGATGGGAATAATGGGAGATTCGGGAGTGATGGGCGGTTTTTAGATAATGCGTGATGTAGGATGAGAATGGAAAATTTAAAATGTAGAATGAGATTATTCATGAAGGTTTATTGCCTCCGGCAAAAATTCGCTTTTGGGGGACGCATGCCCTGGAAACGCGCTGCTTATTCCAGGATTGTGAGCGGCGATGCCGCCTTTGCATACCTACAGCATGCCTGATGATTTGGGATATTAACCTGTGCTGTCGCGTTTCGAGCCGGCGCACGCTCCACGGCTTGGCTCGAATGGGAGAGATGTGCGGCTGTCCGGCAGCTTCGCAGCCGGTTGTAGAGACATCACCCGTCCCGGGCTTTTCGGTAGGGGAAATAATGCATGACGGGAGGAGAATTAATGACGATTAATTTGCGGATAATGTGGAAAATAATTCTTAAATTTGAGGCGGAGCAAGACATATAATGACATTTTCTATTGAATTTAAATGACTATGGCACTCAGATTGATTACAACGCTCATATTTTTGGTCGTTTTTTATTACGGATCTGCGGCAAAAAGTATAGTTCTGCATGAGCTGGATTTTTCTAAAGTGCCGGAACTTGAACAAATAATCGATTTCGTAAGTGCTAAAGGAGATTCTTTAGTTAAAGGTCAAAAAATTTTCACAATAAATTTGAAAGATTTTAACGAGGGGTATGTGTACATTGGTATGACGGAAAGAGACAATCCTGTCAATATGTCAGATTTAGGATATCCTGAATATACAGGTTTTTATAAAACTGATACAAACATATTTTTCATAAGATACAGTTCAGACATAGGTTTAATAACCACAACCTCACATCACAAACGATTCAAACTTGGAGAGATTTATGGTTTCGACGGGGTTATAGAATGGACTTTTTATATTACGGAAGATAAAATTTATCTTGTCAGGTTTCAATCGGAGTGGTAGAAGCATGTCATATCGCTACGTGACGGGCGAACGTAAATCTTAATTTTCTTGTCGTGAAAAACAGGTATCTGATTTTTCTGATTTTGGTAGCGATGCTCCCGTTTGGGGCGTTCGGTACGCTGTCGCATGACAGCGCGGGGCGGCTTGAATGGGAGACGGCGGCATCGGATAGCTGCACCGCCGTCATCAGGTACACCTACGACGCTGCCGGGCGCCTGAGCAAGACAGAGAAGGGACTCCGCAAGGGCGACTCCGGCACTGAGATAAGCGGCAGCAGCGTGACCCGCGACTACACCTATGACGTACACGGCTGGCCGGTGAAAATTGTCACCGGAATACCGATGAAGCTTGCCTGGGGCGCGACAGAGACCACAGACATATCAACGCCGTACTACGGGGCGGCGTCATCCGACGTGATAAAGACGCCCTGCGGTGTCGTAGTCGCACGAACAAAATACACCGAGACGATACACTACGCCGACGGCGCGGTGCCGCGGTACAACGGCACGCCGTCGGCGCGTGACCTCACGCAGGGCGGACGGTACGACTACCGCTACGACGCGCTCGACTGGCTGGTCGCGGCGGACTACACGGCTCCGTCGGGCAAGCCTGACACCGACTTCTCGACGGAATACACCTACGACATACTGTCGCGTCCGACGTCGATAAAGCGGCACTGCGTTGTGGACGTCGACGGAACTGACGAGGTCTTCGGGCTGCTCGACAACCTCACGCTCACATACGGCGGGGCGACACTCGGCACGGTGAAGTCCATAATCACGGGGCTTTGGGACTCATGGGACATCCACGCCGCCGACTACGCCATGTGGTCGCCCTGGATGTACTGCGGTGGAAACCCGATAAGGTTTGTCGACCCGACAGGAAAGAAATGGGACGATCCAAAACAAGCTGAAAAACTAAAGAAAAATATTGAAAAAAAAATATCTTCAACCAAAGATAAAATTTCAGAACAAAATCAAGAAATGGCGAAAAATAAGGCAAGCGGCAAAGATTATTCCAAACAAGAAAACAAGATTGCAGATTTGAACGAACGTATCACGAATTTGGAAAAAAGTAAATCTGACATCGATTTACTGGGCAAGGATTCAAATATATATAAATTTAGAAAAGTAAGCGGAGACGGCGCTCATTATGTCGAGCTCGGAAAGGACGGTAAAATTATAATCGAAACATCAGAGGATGCGTTCTCGGTTCATGAAATTGGTCATGTCAGACAATCATTGGAATCAGGCGGTCTTGAATTCAATGATTCTGGATATTTGATAAATTCGGGAACAAGAGAAAGCCCTGGGAAACAATACGACGCTATTTCCAAAGCAGAAATAGAGGCTTATCAAATACAGTATTCCTACAGACCCGGGAGCCTGCCGAAACGAGTCAGAAACATATTTGAAATTGACGTGCACTATGTCGGTTCAATAATGAATCCAGATGGAAGTGTCGGCTATCCAGTAATCAGAGATTATTCGAATTATCTAAAAAATTTACCCCAAAATGCAGAATAAAATGAAATATCTTTTAGGTGTGATTTTCATAATCATGGGATTGTCGAGTTACGGAAGAAAAACTGACAAACCGGAAAACGGCATATACTATTCTGAGTCTGGTTCAACGTGGTTTGAAATAAAAAATGACACATTGCTATTCAAATCCTTCCTGTTTACAGAGAAAGAACATACTCTGGCTATTTGTAAAATAACAAGAATAGACAATAATTTTTTTGAGATAAACTCTATAGGCGGATCAATCTTTGATTTCTTTAAAGGCATTTCAGTAACAGAAGAGCCATCAGAAGATAAAAATATATCCACAATCACCTTTGATGTCCCAAACGCAGACTCAAGGATACAATTTGATATCCTATATTATTTTAAAACTTATTCAGCAATCACTGAAAACGGGAAATGTACAATCAATGTAAATCATTCTAAATATACAACTGACTGCCATTTCTGGCTCAGACCTATTCAGTATAACCAGAGTAATGTCGAAGGACAATTCTTCGGGGTACTGCAATATGAATATCCTATAGACTTAGATTTAAAAGGCGGGAAAAACATAGTTGTCCGGCTGCCGGGTGTGACCGACCTGATGTTCGAACAATTTTATTTAACAGGTGAATATGTCCAGATTGTACGGGGAGGTATAAAATGGAACGGGAAAGTATATAAAAGAAGTAAGTCAAAAAGAGCTCCGGGAATGAGATTTCGGAACTAAGCTGCCGGGGCTTGCACCCACGGGCAGCAGAGACACCGACCGTCCCAGTTTTTTCGCCTCATAATCGGAGCGCTCCGGTCATCGGTGGATTTTTTTGCTAATTAGGCGTGGTTTGAGTAACTTTGCGGGTATATGGCAAACATATACGAGATACGGCGGTATGGCAAGGTCGCTTTCCTGATTGCATCGGCGGCGGTAGTCGCCCTGTTCCTCTATTTTTCGTCGGGTCTTATCAACGACCTGTCGAAGGTAGAGCGCGAGCGCATGGAGATATGGGCCGACGCGACGAAAGAGCTTGTGTCGGCGACGATGACCGACAACGCCGGCTCGTCGGGGACGGACATCGACTTCCTCCTTGGCATAATACAGAGCAACACGACTATCCCCGTTCTTCTTACCGACGGGGACGGCAACATACTGGACTTCCGCAATTTCAACCTTCCGGACAAAAACGAGGCGCCGCTGGGTCAGCCGCTGACTCCGGCGAACAAGTCGTACCTCGACGGCAAGCTTAAGGATCTCCGCGGCTCGGCTAACAAAATCGTCATCGAGATAGCTCCCGGCACGGTGCAGTACCTCTACTACGAGGACTCGACGCTGCTGAAGCGCATGAGCGTGTTCCCGTACATTCAGCTGCTTGTGATGCTCGCCTTCATATCGGTGGTCTATTTCGCCGTGCTGTCGACAAAGAAGGCGGAGCAGAACAAGGTATGGGTGGGTCTGTCGAAGGAGACGGCACACCAGCTGGGGACGCCCATCTCGTCGCTGATGGCGTGGATGGAGCTGCTGCCCGACTATGGCGTCGACGCCGACACGGTGGCGGAGATGAACAAGGACGTGAACCGCCTGAGCACCATAGCGTCGCGCTTCTCGAAGGTCGGCTCGGTGCCGAACATGGAACCGGAGGAGCTGAACGCCGTTGTGGGCGACGCGGTGTCGTATATGAAAACGCGCATATCGCCGAAAATCACCCTTACGTGGCATCCGTCGGGCGAGGCTATCCATGTTCTCGCAAGCACGCCGCTGCTCGAATGGGTGATAGAGAACCTGATAAAGAACGCCGTCGACGCCACCGACCCCGCCACGAGCGCGGGACGCATCGACGTGACGACGGGCAAAGGCGCGCTCTTCGGCTACATCGAGGTTGCCGACACGGGCAAAGGCATAAGCCGCAAGAATTTCAAGACGGTGTTCAACCCCGGCTACTCGACCAAGAGCCGCGGCTGGGGTCTCGGTCTGACGCTTGCCAAACGCATAGTGGAGCAGTACCACGGCGGCAAGATATTCGTGAAACAGTCGATTCCGGGTGTCGGCACGACGTTCCGCATAGAGCTTCCTCTGGACCGGCGCTGAATAAAGGAGGCGCGGGTGCTACGGAAATGAAAATTTTTGCTTAATTTTGTGTCATCAATCAAGATTCGGAAAAACATGGACGTAAAGGACTCGATGCGGGAAATCCTGCTCGCCGAAAGCGAGGCGGTGAGGAATATCCCCATTACCGATAACTACGAGAAAGCCGTAGCCGCCATAGTGGAGCGGGTACACAAACGCGGTGGCAAGCTTGTCACCGCCGGAATGGGCAAAGCCGGTCAGATAGCGATGAACATCGCCACGACGTTCTCGTCGACAGGCACTCCCGCCGTCAACCTGCACCCGAGCGAGGCGCAGCACGGCGACCTCGGCATTCTTCAGCCCAACGACATAGTGCTGCTGATATCGAACAGCGGCAAGACACGCGAAATCATCGATCTTGTGAGTCTTCTTCACGGTCTGTACGCCGACATCCCGACGATAGTGATAACGGGAGCGCCTGACAGCCCTCTTGCCGAACTCGCCGACATAGCCCTGTTCACGGGCAATCCTCCTGAGGTATGCCCGTTAGGTCTGACGCCCACGACATCGACTACCATCATGACCGTCATAGGCGACGTGCTGGTGGTCAACGTGATGCGCCGTGTCGGATTCACAGTGTCGGATTATGCCAAGCGCCATCACGGCGGCTACTTAGGCACTGTGGCGCGTTCTTTAAAATAAGACAATGAAAAAAATCATCTGTATAGGCGAGTGTTCTCTGAACCTCGTCGTCGATGCTTCGGGCAAACCTCTTGGCAGCCTTCCCGGCGGCAGGATAGCCAACGCGGCATCGATACTCGGGCGCGACGGGCTGAAGGTGCTCATGGCATCGGAAGCGTGCGCCGACAGCATAGGCGACATCATCGTCGGCAATCTGTCGGCATCGGGCGTTGACGTGACGTCGGTCGACCGCTTCACCGAGGGACGCACGCCGCTGAACGTCTTTGTCACCGACCCCGGGAACCCGCAGCCCAAGCTTATACGCTACGAGGCATACCCGGAAGAGGCGTTCGACATAATATGGCCGCGCATCGACGAGGGCGACATCATAGTCTTCGGAGGCTACTACTCCATAGACCGGCGCATGCGTCCGCGCATGCAGCGCCTTCTCGCCCATGCCGCCGAGCGCAAGGCTGTGATGGTGTATCTGCCCGGCTTCCTTCCGCAGCAGGAGCCGCGTATTACCCGCGTGATGCCGCAGATACTCGAGAACCTCGAGATGGCGCACGTTGTCGTCACCCGAAACCGAGACCTCGAGCTTATCTTCGGCGTTAAGCTTCCGGACGCCTGCTATCACGACCATATAGACTTCTACTGCCGATCGCTGGTCAACATCGACGACACATGCCGCCGCATAAGCTACTACACGGGCAAGGAAGTGAGCAGCGTCGACATCCCCGAGCGCATCTGCCGCACCCTCATGTGGAACTCGGGCGCCCTCGCCGGACTTACCGCCGCCATCTTCGAGCGCAACCTCAGCGCCGACGTCTTCGACGCTCCCGACGCGCAGACGCGCGAGGCGCTTCTCGGCGCGGCGGCAAAAAGCGCCATGTCTGCGGCAGAGAGCCTGACCGAGGCATGGCAATTCATAGAATAGGAACAAGAAACACACTCAATATATGTCATCATCAAAAAACGCTCCAGTCAACCCGTTCAGCGCCGAGCGCGACATGCACGTTGCAATAGTGCGCACGCTCTGGAACAGCCACATCACGGAGAAGCTTCTCGACGGAGCACTCGAGACATTCAAGGAAAACGGCATCGACCGCGACATGATAGACGTGTTCGAGGTGCCGGGCGCCGTGGAGCTCACTTTCGCGTCAGCCAAGCTTGTCGACACAGGCCTTTATAACGCCATCATCGTGCTCGGCTGCGTGATACGCGGCGGAACACCGCACTTCGACTATGTGTGCCGCAGCGTGACCCAGGGCAACGCCTATCTCAACAGCGAGTGCGACATACCCATCATCTTCGGCGTGCTTACCGTCGACAACGAGCAGGACGCCCTCGACCGTTGCGGAGGCAGCGCGGGCAACAAAGGTTCCGAGGCAGCCGTCGCCGCCCTCCAGATGTACGATTTTGTAGAGAAAGTCAACAACCTGTAAACCCTTGCCGCCGGCGGCGTGTTTTTAATTTAATGAAATAAAAACACGTTCACTATGGCAAACTATTCAAACAAGAAATCGTCAGGACTGTGGGTGTGGATTGTGATAGCGCTGTTGGTAGCGGCTATCGCCGTGGGCACACTTTACTATATCGGCTGGTTCGACGCCAACACTCATGTAGACACGCCGGCGGGCGACAACGTCGAGCAACAGTACACCATCACCGAGGCTAATGCCGAGGCGCCGGGCGAAGCCGACTGGCAGAACGCCGACCACCAGAGTCTGCGCGAGCTGATAACGGATCCCGACACGGCAACCGCCACTCCTCCGGTTCCTGCATCCGAGACACAACAATGAAATCAGCATTTCAGCTATTATCCGCATTGATTCTTATCTGCTTCGCCGTCTCGTGCGGCGGAGCAACCGACTCTGTCGAACAGCCTCTTGACAAAGCCGAGCAGGCATATCAGGAAGGAATGTACGGCAAGGCGCAGACGCTCGCCGACAGTCTTGTGACCGACGGGAGCCTCAAGCGTCTTTCCCCGACATCGCTTTGCCGCCTGTCGCTGCTTCTTGTTCGTCTCGGCGAGGTGAGCGGCGAGATAGAACCGAACACCGCTCTCGCCGCCCGCGCCCTCGAGGCAGCCGTGAAAAGCGACCGCGACAGCACCGTCGTTTTCATCGAAGGTCTGCCCGTCGACGACCGCGCCCGGCTTCTTCTTGTAGAGGCTGTGTCGGAAGGCTCGCGGCATGTATTCGACGCCGATTCGGCTGAAGCGGCGATCGATTCACTGATAAACATAGACTGAAAGGCGATGGCAGCGGAAAACTGGCAGGACGCCCTCGGCAAGCTGCGCGCGACCATGGGTCCGGCAGCCGAAGAACCCGAGACGGAAGCGCCTGAGGAGGCGAAGGAGAGCGTACAGAAAGAACGACTCGACATCGTGTTCGAGCGTAAGGGACGCGGAGGCAAGACCGCCACTATAATCACGGGCTTCACGGCAGACGACGAGACGATAGAAGCGCTTGCCGCCGACCTGAAGAAACGGCTCGGCACCGGAGGCTCGGCACGTGGCGGAGAGATACTCATACAGGGCGACCGCCGCAACGACGTGCTGCGCCTGCTGAAAGAAAAAGGCTACAAGGCGAGAGTTATATGAACCGCGACGAGATACTGGACATGATTGCCGCCGGACGTTACGCCGACGTATATGTAGCGACGGAGAAAGCGCTCGCTTCGGAAAACCCGTCCGAACGCGCCGCGGCATACTATCTTCGCGGACGCGTGGCATGGAAGGAAGGACACCACGCCGACGCAATAACGTGCTACGAGAGCGCCGTGGCGCTCGACCCGCATTCGGATGCCGCCGTAGCCCTCGAACAGGCGCGGGAGATAATGTCGTTCTACAACAAGGATCTCTATAATCCCTAATAAGACAGCATTTTATTTTTGGAGATATGGTCAATATCTTATAACTTTGTGAGCGAAGTCAACAGTATGCCTTTGCTGAACAAATTATAAGACTATGATCAAAAGCCTTAGGAGTACGCTACTCGCACTCTTTCTTGCAACAGGAAGTTTAACCATTATGCTTGCACAGAGTACACCAGTATATCTGTCGACAGCTTTCAAGCCTATTGAATCTCACGCATATACCACCGCAAGGGACTATATGTACAAGACGATGGAATCGGGCGGAATCGGATACACGCACGGTTTCTTCCTCCGTACAACATACGGTCCGACACAGCCCGGATTTGCGGAATTCAGCCTCAAGGGGAAGTATAAGACGCTGAATTTCATCCTCGGAACGAATGTAGGCAAGGGAAAGGACCTCAGCAGGGACAAAGGCATTTTCGTTATCACCGCCGACGGCAAAAAAAGTCATGGACAGGCTTGTGGCAAATTATGACGTGCCTGAGCGAGTCAGCCTTGATGTCAGCGGTGTCGACAGGCTCCGTTTCGAGATAGTAAAAGACGGTACGACGGTCGGTATCTTCGATCCTACGCTCTGGCGTGCGGGGCAGACTCCGCGCGAGACCGGAAAAGTTACTCTTGCGACGGGCAAACCGACAATGCTCGTCCGCGACCTCCGTCCGTATCTACAGAAAGCATATAAAGAATTTCGAGAGGGTCACAAAAGCCTACAAGGAGCGCCTCGACAAAATAGTGGAAGAAAAAGAAGCAGAGAACAAGCTGATCGAGTCGATGATACAATATGGACTGACGGTCGACGGTCGCGCATCCGATGACAATACGATATTCGTTCCCTGATTACAACTTTGATTATGGAAGAGTCACAAAAACAGATAAGAGAGAAACTGGAGCCAATAAGAACTGTCGCTTATGAAGCGGCGGAGCGCAACGGGAGCATGGAGGCGGATCTGGAAGCGTACTGGGAAACCATGTGCGGCGACGTCCATCTTGCTCGTAAAATCATTTCGGAGTCCGGCTGCGACAAAAATGAGATATTAACTTTGGCGCGGGAAGCGTTGCGTTTCGGCTCGTTGCTCGAAGGCTTCGACCATTACCTCGACAGAGTCAACTACGCGTTGGGGAGAATGTCAGCGTGCTTAAATGACCAACCGAAGCTTAAACGCGATATGCTCCGTCTCAGGCTTACGGTGCTTCACAGGATTGAAGCACAGAGCGGTCATGAACTGGGTACGACCGAGGATGTCGAGCATGAGCTGTCGCTGCTCGACCGCGAAATCGGTTCTGCCGAGGATAAAAATAATAATAATTTCGTCGAGCCATGAAAACGACAAATCTGCGGGAGATGTATGCCCGATATGACCTCAACGCTCTTGTTAAAACGGCGTTGCCAGCCGCGGCGCACGATGAGGATGCCGCGAGGTGGCTTATGAGGGCTCTTACGTTGAACTACAATCTTTTTCTTCTTGACAGCGAGAGCGTCGCGCTGATCGAAAAGTGCGCAGCGGAGAACAATCGTCATGCGCTTTTCGCTCTCGGACGATACCATCTTGCCAAGATGCCCGCTCCCGATTCTGTAGATAGGGCGCGGGAGTGTTTTGCGAAGGCGCGCAGTCTCGGTCTTGCCGAGGCATCGGTTGCAATAGCCAACATGTATGCTTACGGCGATATGGGTATGGTTGACAGGTTGAAATTCCGGACCTGTCTTGACGAGGCTTTGCGGCAGGGATGCGAATATGCCGCCGAATGTGTTCTCAGATACACTATATTCGGTCTTCATGGCTTTGACGAAGACCCCGGAAAAGCTGTCGGGATGGCGGACGCGCTGATAGCCGAGGATGCTGCCCGATATGGAGAAGAAGATGTCAATCCATTGTGGTTTTACTGGAGGGCGTCGGCAAAGCTGCGTCTCAAGGACATGGAAGGCGTGGAGGCAGATGCACGCACTGCGGCGGAAAAAGGAGTTGCCGACGCCTGGTGCGACGTGGCACTTGTACATTCATCAGATATTGATGAGTTTATGAAAACGCTTGAAAAAGGCTCCAATGCCCGGAGCGGCTATTCTGTCTATATGCTTGCCAAAACTGCGGGTGAGGATTACGATGATCTGCCTTCGGTTTCCAGAGCGGAAATGCGCGAGCTTCTGATAGAGTGTCTGGAAGATGCCTTTTCCAAGGGCTGCGCGGCAGCGGCTCTCGAGTTGGGAGATTCTTGCCAATACGGCTATTACGGAGTGGATAAAGATCGTCTGAAGGCATGGGAATGGTATGCAAAAGGTGCTCTTCTTGGAAATTCGGCGTGTTATGAACGGATGTTCGACATGGTCAGGTACGGAGCAATTGAAAAAGAGCAAGACTTTGCCGATATGCTTGCGCTCAACGGTACGCGAATGGGGTCGGATGCGCTCATGAAAGAAACTGTTTCGGCATATAGACAGGGACGGCTGACGGAGTTCGCTGCGGAAATCGAGCAATACTATATGCCTTTGGTCGGCGATGACGATGAAACTGACGAAGATGAAGATATGCCTGACGATGACGGGCGTTTCGACGCATATTCGTGATGTGTTTTCAGCAATATGTGCGAGTTTTTTTGTTTATAAGATTAAAAAATTGTAATTTTGCCTTCAATCGTGCGAAAAGCGCCGTGAACCCGATAATCAATATTTTTACAGATATGAAATCTCTTAAAGTTTTTCTGGTGGCAGCAGCCGCCGTCCTGATGACCGCAGTGCCGGCATCCGCACAGTTATTCCGTTTCGGTCCGAAGATTGGTACGCAAGTATCTTCGATGAAATTTGACGAAAGCGTTCTCGACGGAGAGAACCGTGCAGGTTTCACCGGCGGTGTGATGGTAGAACTCAATGTTCCTATAATCGGTCTCGGTTTCGACCTCTCGGCAATGTACGTCCACCGTTCGAACGCCATCAAGCTAAAAGATGGCAGCGATGTCCAGTCGAAAAGCAGCGACTATATCGATATACCTCTGCACGTGAAGTATAAAATCGGTCTTCCTATCGTAGGCAAAGTTCTCTCACCCTACGTTTTCACCGGTCCGTGTTTCGCCGTCCGCGCTTCCAAGGCAGCGATTGTCGAAGGTGCAAAAGCAAAATCGGCAGATGTGGCATGGGATTTCGGTATCGGTCTGCAGCTGTTCAACCATCTTCAGATCGGCGCATCATACGGTCTTGGTATGAACAAGACTCTGAAGGCGCTTCCTGTCGGTCCGAATGTCAACGCAGTCGACCTCGACGCGAAGACCAACTGCTGGACTATCACGGCAGCGTGGCTGTTCTGAGAAGAACCTGAACCTAAACTACCTAATAATCATACACAATGCGTCTTATAATAGAAAAAGACTACGCCGACGTATCGCGCTGGGCAGCAAACTACGTTGCATCGCGCATCAACGCCGCCAACCCTACAGCCGAGCACCCCTTCGTGCTGGGCTGTCCTACGGGCAGCTCCCCTCTGGGCATGTACCGCAACCTTATCGAGCTTTACAAGGCAGGCAAGGTATCGTTCAAGAATGTAGTGACATTCAACATGGATGAATATGTGGGCATTCCCCGCGACCACGAGCAGAGCTACCATACTTTCATGTGGTCGAACTTCTTCAGCCATATCGACATCCCCGCCGAGAACGTCAACATCCTCAACGGCAACGCCGAGGACTTCGACGCTGAATGCCGCCGCTTCGAGGAGAAGATTGTTTCTTACGGAGGCATCGACCTCTTCATGGGCGGTGTGGGTCCTGACGGACACATCGCGTTCAACGAGCCCGGCTCGTCGCTGACCTCGCGCACACGCATGAAGACCCTGACAAAGGACACAATCATCGCCAACTCGCGCTTCTTCGACAACAACGTCGACCTCGTACCGAAAACCGCCCTTACGGTAGGTGTCGGTACCGTCATGTCGGCTCGCTCTGTGATGTTGATTGTGAACGGTCACAACAAGGCGCGCGCGCTTCGCCACGGCGTGGAAGGCGGTATCTCGCAGATGTGGACAATCTCCGCCCTGCAGATGCACCCGAAGGCAATCATCATTGCCGATGACGCTGCCTGCGAGGAACTCAAGGTAGGAACCTACCGCTATTTCAAAGATATCGAGTC
>JAGBDG010000107.1 GCA_017937625.1 Muribaculaceae bacterium
AGCAGGTAAGTGCCCCACAGGTGGTGGTCGGCGGTCTTGCGGCGCGGCGCCGGCGCGGGCTCGGAGGAACGGATTCCCCGGCGTCCGGTTTCGGCTTCGTCGGTGGCGAACGCCGGCTGGGGCGACAGCGCTGTTTCGACTGCCTGGGAGAGACTGTCTGACATATCTTAAGTTTATATCTTGTCTTTCAATTCGTTTACTTTAGCCTTGAACTGGCGTCCGCGGTCCTCGTAGCTCTTGAAAAGGTCGAACGAGGCGCAGCAGGGCGACAGAAGGACTGTGTCGCCGGAGGTGGCGAGACGGTCGCACGCGGCTATGGCGTCGGCAAGATTGTCGGTATCGACAACCACGGGCACATGGGGAGAGAAATACTCGAGAATCTTCTCGTTGTGGAGTCCCATTGCCACGATAGCCTTCACCTTTTCCTTGACAAGGGGCAGAATCTCTGAGTAGTCGTTGCCTTTGTCCTTGCCGCCGAGGATGAGCACCGTCGGACGCGTCATAGCCTCGAGGGCATAGTAGCACGAGTTGACGTTGGTAGCCTTGGAGTCGTTGATCCAGCGCACTCCGTCGATGTCGGCGACGAACTCGAGGCGGTGCTCCACACCTGTGAAATCGGCGAGGGCGTCGCGTATGTCGTTCTTCTGGATATCGAGGAAACAAGCCGACAGACCCGCGGCCATGGAGTTGTAGACGTTGTGCAGTCCGTTGAGCGCGAGGTCGGCGCGGGGCATCTTCATGCTTGTGCCGGGAGTGTTGAACACCAGCTCGTTCTCGGCGTCGATATATGCGGCGGAGTCCTCCTCCTTTGTCTCGGAGAAGGGCAGCATGCGCGCCTCCGTGGTGATGTGGCGGAGCTGCTCGGTGATGACGGGGTCGTCGTTCCAGAAGATAAAGACGTCGGAGGGCGTCATGTTGCGGATGATGCGGAACTTGGCGTTGATGTAGTTCTGCATCTTGAAGTCGTAGCGGTCGAGGTGGTCGGGGGTGATGTTGAGCATCACGGCAACGTTAGCCTTGAAGCTGTACATGTTGTCGAGCTGGAAACTGCTGAGTTCCACCACATAGACGTCGTGCGGCTGGCGCGCCACCTGCCAGGCGAGGCTGTTGCCGACATTGCCGGCGAGCCCGGCGTCGATGCCGGCATGGGTGAGGATATGGTGGATGAGCATGGTGGTGGTAGTCTTGCCGTTCGAGCCGGTGATACATACCATTCGGGCGTCGGTATATCGTCCGGCAAACTCTATCTCGCTGATTACCGGGATGTTCTTTTCACGCACGGCTACGATGACAGGCGCATCGAGAGGTATGCCGGGGCTTTTCACTACCTCGTCGGCGTTTACGATCTTTTCAAGTGTGTGTCCGCCTTCCTCGAAGGGAATGCCCTCGTCGACGAGGGTCTGACGGTATTTCGGGGCTATTTTTCCCGAATCGCTCAGGAAAACGTCCATGCCCTTGTCCTTTGCCAGGATTGCGGCTCCGGTGCCGCTCTCTCCGGCGCCGAGGACAACGAGGCGTCGCTTGGTTTCGTTATTTTCCATGTTTATCGTATCTTAAGAGTCACGAATGTCACCACGGCGAGAATGATGCCGATGATCCAGAAGCGGGTGACGATCTTCTGTTCGGCTATGGCACGCAGGGGGCGCTGGATGAGAGCGTCGATGCCGGCGTTGCCGTCTTTCTGGAAGTGATGGTGCAGAGGGGTCATCTTGAAGATGCGGCGTCCGCCGGTCTTCTTGAAGTACCATACCTGCAGAATCACCGAGAGGTCCTCGATGTAGAAAAGGGCGCAGAGGATGGGCAGAAGCAACTCCTTGTGGATAAGGATTGCGAATACGGCGATGACTCCGCCGAGCATCAGGCTGCCGGTGTCGCCCATGAATACCTGCGCGGGGGATGCGTTGTACCAGAGGAAGCCTACAAGCGCGCCTATGAAAGCCGCCATGTAGACAACCAGCTCCTCGCTGCCCGGCACATACATTATATTAAGGTATGATGAGTAAATGATGTTGCCGCCGAGGTAAGCCATTGCCGCGAGCGCCGTGCCCGCTATCGCCGACAGTCCGGCGCACATGCCGTCGAGACCGTCGTTGAGGTTGGCTCCGTTGGATGTCGCGGTGACTATGAATATCACGATAAGTCCGAAGATTATCCATGCGCCCGTGGCGGCATGGTCGCCCATCCAGCCCGTAAGCCACTCGTAGTTGAAGTTGTTGTTCTTCACGAACGGAATGGTGGTCTGCGGCATCTTGTTGGGAGCCGACTCGTAGATTACTTCCTCCACGCGGTTGGTCTCGGAGTCGATGACCTCTATGTTGTTGACAACGGCGATGCTGGGGCTGAGATACATGGTCAGCGCCACTATGAGTCCGAGGCTCACCTGTCCGAATACCTTGTACTTGCCTTTCATGCCGTCCTTGTTGTGGCGGCGGAGCTTGAGGTAGTCGTCGAGGAAGCCTATGAGTCCGAGCCACACTCTGGTCAGTAGCATCAGAATCATTAATATGTTCGTGAGGTTGCCAACCAGGAGGCACGGCACGAGGATGGAGATAAGAATGATGACACCGCCCATGGTGGGAGTGCCTTTCTTCTTGAGCTGTCCCTCGAGGTCGAGGTCGCGGATAATCTCGCCGATCTGCATTTTCTGCAGCCTGCCGATGATGTTCTTGCCCACGAAGACGGCGATGAGCAGTGCGATGACGAATGCGGCTCCCGAGCGGAACGTGATGTAGTTCATGAGCCGCGCGCCGGGGAACGCCGAGCTCTGAAGAAGATTGAAAAGCGCGTATAACATTACTCTGACGGCTTGGTTTATTGTTTATACTCGATACCGAAGGCGCGGCATACTTCGATGCGGTCGTCGAAATGCGTCTCGGTGTCGCCTATTGTCTGTGTGGTCTCGTGTCCCTTGCCGGCGATGAGGATGATGTCGCCGGGACGGGTGAGGCTGACAGCCTCCTCTATAGCCTTTCGGCGGTCGACGACGACCTTTGTCTTGTCGCGTCCGTAGCTGTCGAGACCCGCGAGCATGTCGTTGATGATGTCCATCGGGTCTTCGTTTCGGGGGTTGTCGGAGGTGAGGATGAGTATGTCGGAGCGGTCGGCGGCGGCTTTTGCCATGAGGGGACGCTTGCCGTGGTCGCGGTTGCCGCCGGCGCCGCAGACCGTGATGACGCGGGAGTCCTCGCCGGAGACGTCGGCGATTGTGTCGAGGACATTTATCAGGGCGTCCGGAGTGTGGGCATAGTCGACTATCGCCGTCACGCCCTCAGGCGAGCGGAACGGCTGGAAACGTCCTGCCACGGGGTGCAGCATGCTGATATGTCGCAGAACCTCCTCGCGGTCATGTCCGAGCAGGAGCGAGGCTCCGTAGACTGCCGCGAGATTGGCGGCATTGAAGCTCCCCACGAACATTGTCTCGACCTGCGTGCCGCCGAAGTCGAGAAGCATGCCGTCGATACGGTCCTCTATGACGCGGACGGTATAGTCGGCGAGACCGCGGACCGAATAAGTGGCGCGGTGGGCTGCGGTGTTCTGTAGCATGACGGCGCCGTTGCGGTCGTCGGCGTTGACAAGGGCGAAAGCGTCGGCGGGAAGACCGTCGAAGAACGATTTCTTAGCCTTGAGATATGCGTCGAAAGTCTTGTGGTAGTCGAGATGGTCGCGCGTGAGATTGGTGAACACGCCTCCGGCGAATGTCAGTCCGGCGATGCGGTGCTGGTCACATGCGTGGCTGCTGACCTCCATAGCCGCGAAGGTGCAGCCGGCGTCCGCCATGCGGCGCAGAAGTCTGTTGAGCATCACGGGGTCGGGGGTGGTGTGCTCGGAAGGAACGGCGTCGTCGACCACGATATTCGCTACTGTAGATATAAGTCCTGCTTTCTCGCCGCGCAGACACGCCATTTTGTAAAGCAGTGTGGCGATGGTGGTCTTGCCGTTTGTGCCGGTGACGCCGACGAGGGTAAGTTCTTCCGACGGGTCGCCGTAGAAGCGGGAGGCGAGATGTCCGAGTGCGTCGCGGCAGTCATCGACGAGTATCGCCGTGACGCCTGCGGGAAGCTCAGCGGGCATTTCCTCCACGACAATGGCGCGCGCTCCGGCGGCTACTGCCTGAGGCACGAACCGGTGCCCGTCGACGGCGACACCGCGCACGGCGACGAACATCGAGCCTTCGCGTACCTGACGCGAGTCGGCGGTGACGGATGTGATGACGGCATCGCCGGCGGGAGCTCCGTCGGTCTGCCGGGTATTTATGGCATCGAGCAGCGCGGCGAGGCTACACGTGCGTTCTTCTGTATTGTTGTCAGTCATAACGTAACGAAAGTTTTACTTTAGTACCCGGCACGGCGGGGGTGCCGGCGTCGGGTTCCTGGGCGAAGACATATCCCACGCCTTCGAAATCGACGGCATAGCCACTTGCCTCGAGCTTTGTGAGCGCCTCGCGTATGCTTACGCCCTTGACGTCCGGCACGCACCCTGCCACGGCAGGGTCGGGGCGGCGGATGGCGCGCGGATGCCTGATATGCAGATCGCTGACAAGCTCAGCCTTGCGCCGGCTGTTGAACGATGAGTAGACGGTGGCGTGCCCGTCGTCCGAGGGCTGTTCGGTGAAGACGGGATTGTCGTTGAGAAGGCTGCGGGCATAGAGCTTGAGCGCCACGTTCTTGAGAACGGTGCCTGAGCTGACGGCGGGACCGCGGAAAGGCACCTTGGGGTCGTTGATGACCACGATGCAGGTGTATTTCGGGTTCTCGTAAGGAAAGAAGCCGCAGAAGGTCACGCGGTAGTGCCCGTCCATGTATCCGCCCTTGAAGGGAGGCAGCTTGATGCTGTCGCCGTTGGCGTCGACGCGCGGGCGCTTGTCTTCGAGGGCTATCTTGCAGGTGCCTGTCTTTCCGGCGATTTCGACGAGGTCGTTGCGGAGCAGCTTTGCCGTGCCGCCTTCCTCCCACACCACACCGCGCATCATCTTGCGGAGTATGGCGGCGTTCTCGGGCGACATCATGTGCTCGCGGACGTAGCTTACGGGTATCATGGAGTCGACTCCCTCGGGAGTGCGCAGACCCTTGACAAGGCGCGGACGCACGAACTTGCCGTCGTTGGCGATGGCGTTGTAGAAGGCGCAGGTGTAGAGCGGCGGAATCATGGTGGCGTAGCCGAAAGCCATGCGCGAGAGGTCGAGGCGCGAAGGATTGGAGATGAACACCGGCGGACGCTCCTTTGCGATGCCCGTGTTGAAGGAGTCGAAGAATCCCATATCCTTGAGGTCCTGCTTGAACTGCCTGGTATTGTGCTCGTAATAGGGCAGTGTCATCTTTGCCATACCGATGTTCGAGGAGTATTCGATGAAACGGCTGATCGGAAGGTGAGCAGGCGAATGTGTGTCGGAGAGACGGCGGTTGCAGATGACGGCAGAGCGTCCTACCTCGAACTGGCGGCTGATGGGCTTGGCGAAACCTTTCTCAAGACCGACAGCCATGGTCATCACTTTCATGACCGAGCCGGGCTCGTAAGCCTGCACGCAGCGGTTAAGAGCCTCGATGTAGCGCGGCTCGGGACTGTCCTTGTCCAGCTCGAGGTTGGAGATTGCCTTGATGTCGCCCGTCGACACCTCCATGAGCATTGCGGCGCCCCACTCGGCGTGAGCGTCGAGGAGCATGTTGCCCAGCTCGCTCTCGAGGATGTCCTGCATCGTTATGTCGATGGTGGTGTAGACGTCAAAACCGTTGACAGCGGGAATCTGCGCGACGCGCTTGGTGCCTCGGTTCGACAGACGGCGCAGCGACTTGCCGGGCTTGCCGAACAGCAGGGTATCGAGGGCGCATTCGAGTCCCGAGCGTCCGCGAACCTCCGGGTCCTCGGCGAGCTGACCTACACGTCCGATGCTCAGGCGCGCCATCTCGCCGAAAGGATAGGCGCGGCGGATGACCGGCTCTACCTTGAGACCCGTCTGCGAGGCGCGGCGGAAATCCTTGAAGAAGGGGAAGGACTTGACCTTGTCGACCATGACCTGCGGCACTGCCTTGGCGATGACGAAATTGCGCGTGCGCTTTTTCTTGGTCTTCGCCATCTGGCGGTTTATCTTCTCGTGCCAGTAGGCGGTGTCATGAGGGGTGAAATAGTGCGCGAACGAATCGACGAGCTGCGGGATAGCCTTGTCGAACTCGATGATCTTGAAGCCGTCGGCGCGCATGTCCATCATGATGTTGAAGTAGTAGAGGTTGGTGGCGAGGATGCTGCCGTCGGAAGCGAGAATCTCGCCGCGGAAGGGCATTATCACGCCTGTGTCGGCAAGAGTGCTGTCGCCCATGCGGTTCCAGTCCTTGGCGTTGATGACGGTGTTGCGGAAAAGGTTGATAGCGATCAGGAGCGCCACAACCGATGCCAGGAGGAATATTATGCCGAAGCGACCGACCACGAAAGCGTGGTTGGTGGTAACGGGCTGCTCCGTCTTGCGGCGCGAGGAGGGGTTGGCTGACATATTATTCCAGAGGTATTGTGATTATACGGGGATGTTCGTCGGGTATATCCAGCCCGAGCTTCAGGGAATCGACCATCTGCCGCATGGTTGACTCGCGGGTATTGGTCATGTAGAGCGAGCGCTCCTTCTGCTTCTCGGTGTCCATGACGGCAATCTGACGGTTGAGGGCGTCGATGGTGTTGTCGCTGACGAGGCACTGGAAGCGCATGGCTATCATGAGTATGCAGGCGAGGATGATGAAGCAGGTGGCGAAGAAGTGCTTCTTGAAGAAGCGGCTCGACACGCCGTCGCCCTGGATTATCAGCCTGCAGTAGTTTGAGATCTTATGGAGTATTGATGAAATTTTCGGAGACATAGGTTCAGATTTTTATGCCGGCTCGCAGCTTGGCGCTGCGGCTGCGCGGATTAGTCTCAATCTCGGCTTCGTCGGGAACCACGGGCTTGGAACCGAGCGGACTCACGGGCGAAGCCGTGCGCCCGAAGAAGTCCTTGTCCTCCTTGCCCTCGACGTTGCCGGTGCGGAGGAAATTCTTGACCATGCGGTCCTCGAGCGAATGATAGGTAAGGATTGCAATTCTGCCGCCGGGACGGAGCACCCGGAGAATGCCGTCGAGCAGGGCGCGCAGGGCGTCCATCTCGTTGTTCACCTCTATGCGGAGCGCCTGGAATACCTGGGCGAGCTCCTTTTTTTCGCGGGCGGGACTGACGAGAGGGCGGACAATCTCTACGAGCCGTCCGGTAGTGGTTATCGGCTCGCGCTGGCGCTCCTCGACGATGCGCTGCGCCATGCGGCGCGCCTGCTTGAGCTCGCCGTAGAGCCGGAAGACATCGGCAAGCGCCTCGGGGTCGGCGGCAGCCACATAGTCGGCGGCGCTCATCTTTGCCGAAGGATTCATGCGCATGTCGAGCGGACCGTCGGCACGGAAACTGAAGCCGCGCGAGGCATCGTCGAAATGATGGAACGAAACGCCGAGGTCGGCGAGAACGCCGTCGACACTGCCCTCGACGCCGTAGTAGTCCATGAAGTTGGTGATATACCGGAAGTTGGAGTGTACCGTAGTGAGGCGCGGATCGTCGGGAGCGCGCTTTATGGCGTCGATGTCCTGGTCGAAAGAGAACAGTCGTCCGTCGCTGCCGAGGCGTTCCAGAATGGCGCGCGTATGCCCTGCGCCGCCGAGGGTGGCGTCGACATAGACACCGCCGCTGCGGACATCGAGAGCGTCGAGCGTCGGACCAAGGAGAGCCGGTATATGGTAAACTTCTTCTGACATAAGCACTTACAAGTAAATAACGCGACACTGCGGAGCATCGCTTTTGGAGACTTCAAAATTACTGCTTTTTTGCGATAATTTACATATTAAAACAGAAAATAATTCGACCAACATTCAAAAAGTTATCAACAATCGGTCAGAAGTATCTGTGAGGCATGCGCGGATGAATTTGCAAATGTAAATTCACTTCCCGGCAGATGCGCCGGAAAGGCAGGGACGCTCCGGCAGGTAATTTGTGATATTGCAGACTTTTTTATAATTTTGCAATTCATTGCATGACAGATGAACTATCTTGACACTATAAGCGGCTTGCACAAGCTCGAGCTCGAACAGCTTAACAGGCGAATCGAAAGCCGTCTCGGCACGGCTAATCCGCTGATGAGCCGCATAATTATATCGCTGCTGCGCACCAAGGGCAAGCAGCTCCGCCCATTGCTTCTGATAATGTGCGCCAAGCTTTTCGGGGCGTCCGACGACAAAGTTATTGCCGCCGCTGCCGCCGTCGAACTGATCCACAACGCTTCGCTTATCCACGACGACGTTGTCGACAACTCGCCCACACGCCGCGGACAGCCCACGGTAAACGCCGTATGGGACAACCATATAGCCGTCCTTGTCGGCGACTTCTTCACATCATCCGCCATGCACGAGGCGATATCCACCGGCGACCTGCGCATCATCGACGCCCTCTGCGAGCTCGGACGTTTCCTGTCGCTCGGCGAGATCGACCAGATATACAACGCCCGAGAGCACACCCTCGGCGAGGACGAATATTTCCGCATCGTCGACTACAAGACGGCATCGCTCTTCGTGGCGAGCGCGCGCATGGGCTGCATCGCTGCAGGCGCTCCCGACGACAAGACCGAGACTCTCGCGCGTTTCGCCCTCCTTTTCGGCAGGTGTTTTCAGCTCCGCGACGACGTCTTCGACTATTTCGACGAGTCTGCCGTCGGAAAACCCACCGGCAACGACTTACGCGAAGGCAAAGTGACGCTTCCGCTGCTCAAGGCTATAGCCACGGGCGCTTCGGGACACGACAGAATCAAGAAAATGCTCGGCAAGGACATGCTCACCGACGACGAGATTGCCGAAATACAGAAATTCGCCCGCGAAAACGGCGGCATAGAGCTTACTTACGAAACCATGAAACAGCTCAAGGCAGAAGCTACAGAGCTGCTTGCAGGCTTCTCTGACGAGAATCCCGTCAAAAAACAGCTCGCCGAGCTCTTCGACTTCATCATAACCCGTCAATTCTAAACGCTTATGGCAGGCGGAGGCAAGACAAAGGGCATGAGACTGCTTCTGTGGGCGACACTTGGCGTCCTTGCCGCCGCATGCGCCAGCATAGGCAGACCCGAAGGCGGAGCACGCGACGAGACACCACCCGTTTTCGTGCGTTCCGATCCCGCTCCCGGCTCGCGCAACGTCATGCCTACCAAAATAACGGCATATTTCGACGAGAACATACAGCTTGAGGACGCATTCTCCAAGGTGATTGTGTCGCCGCCGCAGAAAACGCCGCCGCAGGTGAGCGCCAACGGTCACCGCCTCACCGCCGAACTGCGCGACACGCTCAAACCCAACACCACATACACCATCGATTTCGCCGACGCCATCAAGGACCTCAACGAAGGAAACATACTCGACGGCTTCGCCCTCGATTTCTCCACAGGTCCGGACATAGACACTCTGCGCATCTCCGGCGTTGTCCTTCAGGCAGAAAACCTCGAACCGGCGCAGGGAATGCTTGTGGGCGTATATTCCAATTACACAGATACTTCGATAACCAAAGTGCCTTTCGACCGCGTGGCGCGGACAAACCAGCTCGGGCAGTTTACAATCCGCAATCTTCCCGAGGGACAGTACCGAATATTCGCCGTCAACGACCTCAACCGCGACAACCACTGGGACCGCTCGGAGGACATAGCGTTCTACGACGACGTCATAGTGCCGTCGGTGGAGAGCATCGAGGTAACGGACACGCTCTACTCCTCGACGGGCGCCGACTCGCTCAACGTGCGCCAGGGCATCCGCTACCTCCCCAACGACGTGCTTCTCACGTGGTTCAACGAGAACTACAAGCCGAGCTATCTCGCCGACTACAAGCGCCCCGAGCGCCGCAAGATAAGCCTTACTTTCGCCGCGCCGCAGGACACGCTGCCGCAGGTAACGATAGTCGACGGCGCGCCAGGCGCGGGACGCGACATCAGCGAATGGGCGCTCCTGCAGAAGAACGCCACCCTCGACTCGCTCGTCTACTGGATCGCCGACACCGCGGTGGTGGCGTCCGACTCGCTGCGCCTCGATGTCCGCTATCAGAAAACCGACACGCTCGACCGGCTCGTATGGACCAGCGATACCCTGCGCTTCTTCTTCCGCGACCAGAAGGAAAAGAAAAAGAAGAAGAAAAAAGACGACGAGGACAAGCCTCGCTTCACCGTGGACAGCATTACAGGCGACACGACGTTCCTGCCCCCTCCCGACATGGAATATCTCGGTTTCTCGGCTAAATCGGGCACGACACAGGAGCTGGGAGTGCCGCTGCTCATAGAGTCATCCCTGCCGCTTGCGACCCTTGACAGCGCCGCCATAAAGCTCGTGACGATGGTCGATACCATCTGGACGCCCGTCGGCTTCACCATGCGTCCCGATTCCGTCAATCCGCTGCAGCTCAACCGTATCGACGCGACATGGACACCGGGCGGAAAATATAAGCTCACCATCGACTCGCTCGCCGCGGTCAGCATCTACGGACCGTGGAACCGTCCCTTCGAGCACCAGTTCACGCTCAAGCAGCCCGAGGACTATGCCAATCTTAAAATAAATCTTCCGGGACTCGACTCGCTGCAGGCTGTCGTAGAGCTTATCAACAACTCCGACGCAGTGGTGAAGCGCGCCGTCAAGCCGGCGGGGCAGAGCTTCGCCGACATGAAGCTCATAACGCCCGGAAAGTACTATCTGCGCCTTTTCATCGATGACAACCGAAACGGCAAATGGGACACCGGCAACATGGCAGAGCTGTTGCAGCCCGAGGAGGTCTACTACTATTCCAAAGGTCTCAACCTAAAGAAAAACTGGGACATAGAGCAGGACTGGGACATCTATGAAGTAGCCGTCGACGCGCAGAAACCTTACGCCATAAAGAAGAACAAGCCCAAGCTCAAACGAGGCGAGAAAGCGCCCACCGACGGCTTCGAGAACGAGGATGAGGACGGCTTCGGCAACAACCCCTTCGGCGGACGTGACGCTACCGGAGGCTTCGGGGGAAGGGGCGGTATGGGCGGCTTCGGTCCGAACGGACTGCGCCGCGCCGACAACAGCGGTCTTAACGCACGCTGACGCCGCGCGTACGCGTGATTTTTGCTTTTCATTTTTGCGCAAAAATCATTAACTTTGCACTTTCAAACAAGACTATAAATCATCGCGATGAACATATCATACAAATGGCTTAAAGAGTATGTCGATTTCGACCTCACCCCCGAGGCGCTGGGCGACCTGCTCACCTCCATCGGTCTTGAAACCGGAACTATCGAAAAAGTAGAAACCATCAAGGGCGGTCTTGCCGGCATCGTCATAGGCAAAGTGCTCACATGCGAGGCACATCCCGACAGCGACCACCTTCACATAACCACCGTCGACCTCGACGGAAAAGGCACGCCCACGCAGATTGTGTGCGGCGCTCCCAACGTCGCCGCAGGGCAGTGCGTTGTCGTGGCAACAGTAGGCACGACCCTTTACGCTCCCGACGGCTCGGAATTCAAAATCAAGAAATCGAAAATCCGCGGCGTAGAGTCGTTCGGCATGATATGCGCCGAGGACGAGATAGGCGTCGGCACATCGCACGACGGCATCATCGTTCTTCCTGCCGCCGCAGAAGCGATTGTCGGTCATCCTGCCGCCGAATATTTCGGCATCGAGGACGACTATGTTCTCGAGGTGGACCTCACCCCCAACCGCATCGACGCAGCATCGCACTACGGCGTGGCACGCGACATAGCCGCAGCCCTCACCGGACGCGGCATCGCCCCGACAAAGGCACGCAAGCCCCACGAGGACCTCGTGCTCGACAATCCTGACGAAAAAGGCATAGACGTCGACGTCAGGGCAGCCGACGGCGTGGTCCGCTACTGCGGCATAACGCTCAAGGACGTGAAAATCGCGCCCAGCCCCGAATGGCTCGCCAACAAGCTGCGCACCATCGGTCTGCACCCCATCAACAACGTTGTCGACATCACCAACTTCATCCTCCACGCCATCGGTCAGCCTCTCCACGCCTTCGACGCATCGACGCTCAAAGGCGGCAAGGTGGTTGTTCGCCGCGCTGAGCCCGGCACTAAGTTCGTCACCCTCGACGAGGTAGAGCACACCCTCGACGGCGCCGACCTCATGATATGCGACATGGAGGGCGAGCGCTGCATCGCCGGCGTATTCGGCGGTCTCAACTCGGGCGTCAAGGACAGCACGACAACCGTATTCCTCGAAAGCGCCTGCTTCAACGCCACATCAGTACGCCGCACGGCACGCCGCCATGGCATAAGCACCGACTCGTCGTTCCGCTTCGAGCGCGGCGTCGACCCCAACGGCTGCCTCGAGGCTCTCGAGCTTGCCGCCGCCCTCATCCGCGAGCTCGCCGGCGCCAGGACTGTCGGCAAACCCGTCGACTACTATCCCGCTCCCGTCGCTCCGTATCCCGTGGAGATGAAATACAGCGACTTCGACAGGCTCATCGGAGAGAAATTCGACCACGCCACCGTCGACAACATCCTCAGCGCTCTCGAAATCGACATCAGACACGCGGGCGACGACGCCATAAGCCTCGCTGTTCCCACATACCGCGTCGACGTACGACGCCCCTGCGACGTCATCGAGGACTTCCTCCGTATCTACGGCTACAACCGCATACCCATGAAGACAACCCTTCATGCAAGCCTCTCGTACAAGACACCCGTCGACGCAGCCGACGACCTGCGCCGCACCGTCTCCGAGCAGCTCACGGGCGCCGGATGGTCGGAGATTCTCAACAACTCGCTCACGGCAGAGAAATACTTCGACGGACTGACGGAATATCCCGCCGACCACTGCATAAAGCTTCTCAACCCGCTCAGCCAGGACCTCAACGTACTCCGTCAGACGCTGCTGTTCGGCGGACTCGAGACCATAGCCCACAATACCAACCGCCGCAATCCCGACGGAGCTTTCTACGAATTCGGCAACGTCTACTTCCTCGACCCGTCGAAGGAAAGCACTCCCGATGCTCCCCTCGCTCCGTACAGCGAGAAAGCGCATCTCGGTCTGTGGATAGCCGGCGCCACCCGTCAGGGCAACTGGCTCCGCGCCGCCGAAGAATCAAGCTTCTACGACCTCAAGGCTGCCGTCGTCAACGTCCTGCGCCGCGCAGGCATCGCCGACATCGTGTTCGCTCCCGCCGAATGCCCCGAGGGCTCGATATTCAGCCAGGCGCTCAATGTAGCCACCGCCAAGGGACGCACGCTCGGACAGCTCGGCGTGGTAAGCCCCGACGCATGCCGCAAAGCCGACTACAAGGGCACCGTCTATTTCGCCGAGCTCGACTGGAACGCCGTGGCTTCCACTGCCGCCAAGCGCAACGCCCTCTACGAGCCGCTGCCCAAGACACAGGCTGTCAAGCGCGACCTCTCGCTGCTCATCGACAGCAAGGTGACCATGGCTGACATCGAGGAAGCAGTGCGCAGCGCCGAGCGCCGTCTGCTCTCGGGCGTCGACCTCTTCGACGTCTACGAAGGCGACAAGCTCCCCGCCGGCAAGAAATCGTACGCCATCTCGATAACCCTCCAGGATCCGGAGAAGACCCTTCAGGACAAGTACATCGACAAGATTATGAACAAGGTGATCGAGACGCTCAAGAACCGTCTCGGCGCCGAACTCCGATAACAATCTTCAAAAAAATAATATAAACTAAAACATACCACACCAATGGGAAGAGCATTCGAATACCGCAAAGCCCGTAAACTCAAACGCTGGGGCAACATGTCGCGCACCTTTACGCGCATAGGCAAGGAAATCACTATCGCCGCCAAAGCCGGCGGTCCCGACCCCGACACCAACCCGCGTCTCCGCGCGCTCATGCAGAACGCCAAGGCTGCCAACATGCCCAAGGATACAGTAGAACGCGCCATCAAGAAAGCAACCGACAAGGATGCCGGCGACTACAAGGAAATCACATACGAAGGATACGGTCCTTTCGGTATCGCCATCTTCGTAGAGGCGGCTACCGACAACAAT
Source organism: Muribaculaceae bacterium (assembly GCA_017937625.1). Lineage (GTDB taxonomy): Bacteria > Bacteroidota > Bacteroidia > Bacteroidales > Muribaculaceae > CAG-873. Next base: position 14,014 of record JAGBDG010000107.1, read on the forward strand.
ACCCGCACCGTGGCAAACGTCCGCTCATATTTCACAAAGCACGGAGGCAGCCTCGGCACACAGGGCTCGCTTTCCTTCCTTTTCGACCACAAGAGCGTCTTCAAAATCAAACCCAAGGACGGTGTGAGCCTCGATGACCTCGAGCTCGAGCTCATCGACTACGGCGTTGACGAACTCGAACACGACGAGGATGAGGACGGAAACGAACTGATTGTGCTCTACGGCGAGTTCGAGGCTTACTCGCAGATCCAGAAATATCTCGAGGACAACGGCTTCGAAATCATCAGCTCCGAATTCGAGCGCATCCCCAACGACCTCAAGGACGTCACTCCCGAGCAGCGCGAGAGCATCAACAAGCTCCTCGACAAGCTTGAGGAAGACGAGGACGTGCAGAACGTCTTCCACAACATGCGCGAGGAAGAAAGCGAAGAATAAATCTGATCCTAATTATACGAAACAGGCTGCGTCATGGTTGACGCAGCCTGTTTTTTGTACTGCAAAGTCTAACCGGCTCACCAAAGCGCAACCTTGCCGACTGCTCCGAGATCGAGAACGCCCGAAGTGATTCCGAGCGCACGGAACACACGGCTCATAGTGGGCAAGGTTATCACGCTCTTGCCTTTCTCCAATCTCGATATCTGCGCACGCTGCACGCCTATGCGTTTTCCAAGCTCTTCCTGAGTAAGATTCTGCGCCTGACGAGCCTTCTTTATGGCTTCGCCGACGAAATAAGCATGAAGTTCTTCCTTCAGCCGTGCCTCCATTTCGTCACGCTCGGGAGTACCTTCTTTTCCCCATACTTCATCCACAAGCTCGCTTGCCGGGGTCAGATTCATCTTTGCCATATCTTTTGAATTTTATTCTTTGCTATAATATTGTTTCATAAACGCTTCCGCTCTTGCTATTTCGTTCTGAGGAACTTTCCAAGTTTTCTTGACAAAACCATGAGTGGCAATAATCAATGCCCTGCGTTCTTTGTCCCAGAATGCCAAGAGGCGGTAACACATACCGTTATAGGACGTGCGAAGCTCCCAGATATCATCATTGAGCTTTTTGAAAAGTTCCTTGTCCATTTCGCCGCCTTCTACCCTGCGGATATTATAAGTCACTTTCTTTTGGGCTTTTTCAGGGAGCGAGCGGACAAAGGCAACTGCTTCATCACTCAAAAAGATGTTTACTTTGTTAGCTTCCATCGTCCATTTGTTATAACGCTGCAAATATACCACATTGTTTCCATACAACGAAACAAAATGAGATATTTTTTCTTTTTTGACAGTTTTTCTCTTAGCTACGGGCATGAAAAAAGCGCTCCGGAGAGCGCTTTTTATAGAGTGATGAATGGGGGAGTTATCAGCGGACGATGAACTTCTTGCCTGCGGAAACATATACTCCGGCGGGAAGAGCCTCGATCTGGGCTGCTGTAGCGTTCTTGAGAACGAGGACACCGGTAGCGGTGTAAACGTCGGTCTGAGCTGCAGCGTCAACTGCTACGTTGTCGACAGCGGTGCTTCCGCCGGCGGTCACATTGATAGTCTTGTCAGCGTCGAGAGTCACGCAGTAGTATCCGTCAGCATCGGGAGTAACTGCAGCGTCGCCGTCAAGGACATTGATAGCGCCTTCTTTGCTCGAAACACGGAAGAGAGTGCCGGCAAAATCGGTGACGGGAGCGGAAGGATCGACAGTGGTGTAGTAGTCCTTGTCGACGTCTACCTTGCAGCCTTCGGCGATATTGAATGTAGCGGTGTGGCTTTCGGGTTCTGCGACGAAGAAGAGCTTGAGAACGTCGCGGTCGGCAAGCTGTACCTCATACATAGCGCCGTAATCTGATTCCATACGCTCGCCGTTGAGATATACATATAATTCTTTCATGTCGTAGTTAGAAAGATATCCGGTGACTGCGAAGGGATTGAACGATGCGCTGAACTCGATGAAATTGTAGCCTTCAACGAAGGGATAGTTAGTGCGGTCGTAGCCGTTGACAAGCGCGATGTTCGACCATGTAGCGTCCTGGTCATCATAGTTTACAGACTTGTGGTCGGCATAGACTACAGCCTTGCAATCAAGAGCAATCTTGTGTGCCTCAACCTTGATGAGCATGCCGTCCTGAAGATTGACAGAAGCTCTGCCCCAGCCGAGGTCAACTTCGCTTTCCTCGCCGCCTACTACAGTGACAACCTTGTCGAGGAGGCAGCCCGAAGCGGGCTCGATGGAGAGCTGTGCAGCTCTTTCAGTGAACTCTACGTCATTGTCGCCCGACTTGAGGTCGAGTGTGTTGGAGCCGGACGATGCAGTAATAAGGGAGGGATCGTCGATGTTGAGAGTAGCGTGGTATGTCTCGTACTTGTCGGCGCTGATGACAATGTTAAGACCTTCTTCAGGAATCGTGGTCTTGAAAGTGGTGTACAGATTCTCATTGACTACACCGTTGACGGTCACTGAATTGAGTTTGAAGAGATCGATATCGAACTCGAAAGCTACCTTTCTGCCCACCTGACCCTGGAATTTCTCTGTCCAGTTTTCCATGAGTTTTCCTGCGCAAGACACACCCTTGACAACACCGGTGTTCTCTGCGGGTTCTACGCTGATGTTGACATCGGCATAAACGTCGGGGAATTCAGCTGTGACAACAACATCGTCGTTCTCATGAACGGTGAAGTTATAGTACCCGTGGGGAGCTTCAAGGAGCTCGCCGTTCTTTGTGACCTTGTAGACATCCTCGCCGCCCTTACCGGCTACCGTAAACGATGCATATCCGCTCGGAAGAGTCACTTCCATAGGTTCGTTTGCCACAAGACCTGTAATAGGCTTATGGTCGACTGTCACGTCAGCCATAGCGGGATTGTCGACAGTTACAGTGAAAGTAGGAGCGACAAATTCGGAAGCGGGAATAAGTTCGTAGCTGAACTCGTCGCCTGCGGCAATTTCATATCCGCTTACATCAACGCTGGCAAACTCGTCGACCTTGAATTCCTTGTTGTCGGCAACACGGTAGAAACGCATCATCTTCCATGCTTCGGGATCGTTGACTCCTACATAGAAACCGCCGTACGAGCTAAGACTAAGGGTATTTGCACCCTCGACCATAGTAAGGGAATTGCTGTCGAAACGGTTGAGCTTGACAGTAACGACCGAAGGATCGGGAACATTGAGCGTCACTTTTTTAGCCTGCTGTACAATCACTTTTATCGTAGCGTTGTCGCCGAGACTTGAAGCGGCAATGATTGTGGGGTTTGACGGATTCGACAGATACTCTGTATCACCATCAGGCTTTGTATAGTAGATGTTGGTGAAGAGATAGTCGTCGCCGACAGCGAGATAGAGGCTTTCCGACTCGAAAGTGACTTTAGCGGCACTTGCCTCTGCGGTGAGAAGCGTACCCTCGGGACCGCCGTCACGAATCTCGAGTGCCTCGACATTAGTACACTCGATAGACACGGTTTTGGCTGCAAGTGCATTGAAACTCAAAACACTCAGAACCAACAGCGTCAAGATTGAATAGACTTTTTTCATACTAAACTGTTATGGTTTATAAATGTGGATAAAAAATTGTGCGAATCAAATCCGGAAAGAAAGATTTTTGCAAAGATAATGATAAAAAAGCAATTAAAACGAATAATATCGGTAACTTTTTGTCTGTGTTATCGTTTCAAGGCTTTGTATGCGCATTTTCAGTACTTCATTTTTTCCGCGGATCGTTTGCCGTGAGGCGACGCAGATAGTCGGTCGGACGCAGGTCGCAGGCACGTTTCAGAAGCGGCATTGCCGCTTGTCTGTCGGTAGCGAGGAGCATGTTTCCAAGGTTCAGAAGGGCATCGTAGTTGTCGGGGTCCACCTCGAGCACACGTCTCCACGTGGCGGCGGCACTGTCGTTGTCGCCGGCAAGCATATAGCCGTATGCAAGGCTGTTGAGCCACTCGGGTGCGTCGGGCATGCCTCGAAGAAGAGCCTGGGAATAGCGGATGATATTGTCCGGATCGGAGCGGAAAGTGTAGTAGCTCAGCAGACGGGCGTCCACCGGACGGCGCAGGTAAGGAAGCTCGGCGGCTATGCGGTGCAGTTCGCCGACGTACATGCCGCCCTTGCCGAGCGACATCGACGATTGCTCTATCACCTCAAGCACCGAATCGAAGGGTATACCGCTTTTCAATGCTTTCTCGAGCATCGGGGACGTGGCTGTGGTGTCGCCGTTCATCAGCGCCGCCACTATCGCGCGTCCGTAAGGCACGGCGTCGGGGTGAGGAGCGTCGGTGGCGAGCATATAAAGTGCCTGCGCTCTCGCCCACTCGCCGGAGCTGTATGCCCTTTCGGCGAGCCTGACCACATCGCCCGCGCAGCATATAAGCGCGGTAAAAACGAGTATTACGGCAAGAAGACGGCGCATGACATCAGTAGCGGAAGGAGCTGCCGCCCAAGAACTCGCGCAGAAGGCTCGTCGAAGGCACGCGGCTGAGGTCGATGGGAAGGAAATAGCTCAGGAACTTGCGCAGGCGGTAAGCCTCGGCATACTCGGGAATGTCCGACGGCACGGCGCGGAGGATGTTCTCGGCATAGTCTTTCATCACGCCCAGTTCGAAGATGAGCGAGGAGTTGAACATGGCGTCGGCGTTCTCCTGATAGGGGAAAATCCACTTTTCCTCGCCGCGGCGCACGCTCGGCCAGCGGCGTATAGTCTCCTCGGCTGACGTGCCGCGGTACTTGTAGTCGCGGATGATGCGGCGCAGAAGGCGGTTGTCGGTTGTGGGCACCCAGTTGTGATCGTCGATCTGCAGGGTGGTGAGAGCCGACACATAGATGCGGTACTTCTTGTCCTCCGGAATACTGTCGGTAAGCTTAGGATTCAGACCGTGGATGCCTTCTATAAGGAGTATGGAACCTTCCTCAAGGCGCAGCTTCTTGCCCTTGTACTCGCGTGTGCCCTTCTCGAAATTGTACGATGGCAACTCTACTTCCTCGCCCGCCAGAATAGCCGTGAGGTCGGCGTTGAAACGCACCAGATCGAGGGCGTACAGCGACTCGTAGTCATAGTCGCCGGTGAAATCGCGGGGAGTCTTGTCGCGGTCTACGAAATAGTCGTCGAGCGATATCATCTGCGGTTTCAGGAAATTCGTCATCAGCTGTATGGCGAGGCGCTTGGTTGTCGTAGTCTTGCCAGACGAGGAGGGTCCGGAGATGAGCACTATCCGCGCGCCCCCCTTGTCGTAGCGCTCCTTGATGTCGTCGCTGATGTGCGCCAGAGCTTTCTCATGGAGCGCCTCGGTGACGTTGATGAGCGACGATGACTCGTGGTGCAGCACGCTCTCGTTGAGCTCGCCGACGTTGCGGACGCCGGTGATGCTGTTGAAGCGGATGTATTCGGTGAAAGCCTTGTACATCTTGTCCTGAGCCACATACTGAGACGGACGCGCGGGGTCGGCAGGGTCGAAGGACATGAGCAGGAAGCCCTGTTTGTAAGGCAGAAGGTCGAACACGTCCATGTGTCCCGTGGAGGGCGCGAGGGCGCCGTAGTAGCTGTCGCTGACGCCGTCGAGAACAGTATAGCGGGTGTAGAGCTCGCGCGAGGTGCGCAGCAGACGTACTTTCGACTCGAGACCCTGCTCCTCGAAGATTTTTATCACCTCATGAGTCAGCCCCTGCCTGTCCTCGAAAGGCAGGTCGGCGATCTGCAGGTCGCGGATTTTTTCCTTAAGCGCCGCAACAGTCTCAGGAGCCACATAGTCGTAACCCTCGAGGCGGCAGTAATAGCCGTGGGCGAGCGAGTGCTCGATGCGCAGTCCCGTACCGGGGAGCACGGCGCACACGGCACGATACAGCATCATGCAGAGCGAGCGCGTATAGACACGCGGTCCCGAGCCCTCGGTACGCGGCTGGAACTCTATGAGCTTGGGCGTATAGACCGGAAAACCCAGCGCCTCGGTCTTGTTGTTGACGCGGCAGCATATAGGACGGAAAGTCAGGCGTCCGGAAAGAGAATCGGCTATCTCGCCGAGGGTCGTGCCTCCCTCAACTTCTATATAGGAGTCCAGGTTCTTGCAGAAAAGCTGTATCTTCATAAGTATTCAGTTTCGTTTTTCGTTGGTATTGGTGGCTATCTCCCTCGCAGTGCGGTATGCTGCGAGCGTAGCCTTGAAGCGGGCGCGGGCTATTGTACGTCCGACCGATCCGTCGAGTATGCCGCCCTGCGGTATCTGGCAGTTCATATAGGAACAGAGGGCCCGCAGCCAGCATACCGGCGCAGGAGCATTGATGCCGGCGGCAGCAAGCATGCGCCCGCGGATACGGGCGTTGCGTATCTCCTTGAACTCGAGTTCGGCGCCGGTGTAGCAGCGGTAATGGTGCATCTCGCCTTCGACAGGCTCAGGAAGCACGCTCCCGGGATAGCTGAGCCTCTCGCCAACGTCGAGAAGGTCCCACGAGGCATAGCGCTTGTCGAAAAGGCGCGTCTGCATTATTGGCTCGAGACCGCTGCGCCGCACGGGTCTGCCGTTGACATAGTTGACGACACGGAAGCAGTACATGCGGTGCTCGAATCCTTTGCGCTTGAGCTCAAGGAGATTGCGGCGCAGCTGCTCGGTGAGCACCTCGTCGGCGTCTATCGACAGCACATAGCGCCCTCCGGCAAGACTTGCAGCATACTGGCGCTGAGAGCCGTAGCCGGCGAACTGACGCTCCGTCACCTTCGCTCCGTACCGCCGGCAGATGTCGGCGGTGGAGTCGGTGGACATCGAATCCACAACTATAATCTCGTCGGCGACGCCGATGAGCGAGTTGAGACAGCGCTCTATGTTGCGCTCCTCGTTGCGGGTGATGATGGTTGCGGAGAGCATGGTCAGAGCTCAAGGTCGCCGCCGACAATCTCGTGCCAGGGCAGACCGTTCTCGGCGATGGCGGCGAGGAACGGATCGGGATCGAATTCCTCGACGTTGCGCACGCCTTTAAGGTTCCATTTACCGGTGAGGAACATCATGGCGCCGCACATGGCGGGCACGCCCGTGGTGTAGCTCACAGCCTGCATGCCGGTCTCAAGGTATGCCTCGTGATGAGAGCAGTTGTTGTAGATATAATATGTGAGCAGTTTGCCGTCCTTGCCCTTGCCGGAGATGCGGCAGCCTATCGAGGTCTCGCCGGTGTAGTTCTCGCCGAGGTCCTGCGGATTGGGCAGCACTGCCTTGAGGAACTGCAGGGGCACAATCTTGGTGCCGTTGTAGTCTACCTCGTCGATGCGTGCCATGCCTATGTCCTGGATAACGCGCAGATGTGTGAGATATTCCTGTCCGAAAGTCATCCAGAAGCGGGCGCGCCTGATGGTGGGATAGTTGATTACGAGCGATTCGAGCTCCTCGTGATAGAGAAGATAGGAGTCGCGCGGACCGATGTTAGGATAGGTAAGCGACTTGTGGTACTCGAGCGGTTTGGTGACAACCCACTCGCCGTCCTGCCAGTAGCGTCCGTTCTGAGTGATTTCGCGAATGTTGATTTCGGGGTTGAAATTAGTGGCGAAAGCCTTGCCATGATTGCCGGCGTTGCAGTCCACGATGTCGAGTGTCTCCATCTCGGAGAACCAGTGCTTTGCGGCGTATGCCGTGAACACACCGCTGACACCCGGGTCGAAACCGCAGCCGAGGATAGCCGTGAGACCGGCTTTCTCGAAGCGCTCGCGGTATGCCCACTGCCATGAGTATTCGAAGTGAGCCACGTCCTTGGGCTCATAGTTTGCCGTGTCGAGATAGTTGACGCCGCAGGCGAGGCAGGCGTCCATAATGGTAAGGTCCTGGTAAGGCAGCGCTACATTGATCACCATGTCGGGCTTGTGGCGCTTGAAAAGCTCTACGAGTTCTTCCACGCTATCGGCGTCCACGCGGTCGGCTGTGACGTTGGGTTTGCCTATCTTTTTGGCGAGTGCCTCGCATTTCGACAGTGTGCGCGACGCGAGAACTATTTCGTTGAACACTTCAGGGTGCTGGGCGCATTTGCAGGCTACTACAGTGCCTACTCCGCCGATGCCGATAATAATGACTTTTGCCATCTCTTTCAGTTACGTTTTATTGTTTGTGTTTTATTGTCGTGTTTCGAGCGCTTCTTGTCGAGCGCTATTCCTATAAATGTTATTATTCCGAGGAAGATTGTCAGGAGTGTGGTCGTTCCGAGCGAAAGATTGGCGAAGGCGCTTGCCTCAGCCTTGGGAAGACCGTAGATACCCAGCGCGAATATCACAGCCCACTGCCACGGACCTATGCCGCCGTTGGAGGGCACGCCCATCGAAAGACTGCCCAGCACAAATGTAACGAGAGCAGCCTGTGCGCCATAAGAGTCGAGGAGCGCGCGGGTAAAGGGGAAAGCATAGAAGGAGACATACATCTGCATGAAGTAGCATACCCAGATGCCGGCAGTGAATAGAAGCCATTTGCCTTTTCCCGGCATTCTGACAACTACTGCAAATCCCTGCCATAGCTCGCGGACGGCTTTCTGGACCTTTGATATCCATCTGTTTGAAGTTTTCCAGCGCATGAAAAGCCATAAAAGCACCAGAGAGAGTATTGCTGCTCCCCAGAGCCACGGCGATTCGACAATACGGGCTATCGAGGCATAGTCGGCACCGTTCTGCGCAATGAAGTCAAGAATTGCTCCGGAGGCGACTATAAAGGCTAAAAGCGTGATAAGAGCCACGGCTATGGTGTCGGAAAGACGGTCGGCTACCATGGAGCCGAAAACACTTGTGAACGGCGCGTTCTGCCGCTGGGCTATATAACCCGTCCGCCACACCTCGCCGAGGCGGGGAAAGACAAGGTTGACGGCGTATGTGCCGAAAATACTGTAGACAAGCGCATAGACGGGCGGATTCACGCCGAGGGCGCGGAGCTGTATGCGCCAGCGGTATGCCCGGCTCACCTGGGCGCCTATGGAAAATACGAATCCCAAAGCTATCCAGCGGAAATCGCACTGCTGACGTATTATAGAAATCATCTCGTCGAAATCTATGCCGGTGAATAGCAGCCAGCACAGACCTATGCTTATCACCAGAGGCAGCACATACTTGATGATTTGCGTCAGAACATTATGCGTTTTTTTATCCTTGTTCATTTCTCCTTTCGGATAATCTATGCAAAATTATATATTATTACACAATCCTCAAAATCATAGGTTTTGTCAACATCCAAAAAAAATGTAATTTTGTATTGATTTTATCATATATGGAATTATGGAAAAGAATGTTCCTGTGCTTCTGCTGACGGGATACCTCGGCAGCGGCAAAACAACTCTGCTGAATCATATTCTCGGAAACGAGCACGGCATCAAGTTCGCCGTCATCGTCAACGACATCGGCGAGGTAAACATCGACGCATCGCTCATAGCCAAAGAAGGCATAGTCGGCAAGAAAGACCAGTCGGACCTCGTCGCACTTCAGAACGGATGCATCTGCTGCACACTGAAGATGGACCTCATCCAGCAGCTCTGCGAGATCACCGCTACCGGCAAATTCGACTACATCGTCATCGAGGCAAGCGGTATCTGCGAGCCCGAGCCTATCGCCCAGACAATATGCTCCATACCCTCTCTCGCCAAAAAATACCGCACCAAAGGTCTGCCGGTGCTCGACTGCATCGTCACGGTTGTCGACGCCCTGCGCATGCTCGACGAATTCAACTGCGGCGACTCGCTCACCAAGAAAGACATCGACGAAGAGGATATCGAGAACCTCATCATCGAACAGATCGAGTTCTGCAACATCATACTTCTCAATAAGATATCGGAAGTCGACGACGAGGAGGCCGCCCACATCAAGGCTATAATCCGCGCCATACAGCCGCATGCGCAGATTATCGAGTGCGACTACTGCGATGTCAATATCAACAGACTTATCAACACCGGTCTGTTCAATTTCGACAAGGTGTCGAATTCCGCCGCGTGGGTCAAGCAGCTCGATGCCGCTCCCACAGAAGAAGAGGAGGAAGAAGCACACAAGCTCGAGCATCATCACGATCATGAACACCATCATGACCACGACCATGAGCATCATCACCACCACGACGGCGAGGGCGAAGTGGAGGAATACGGCATTCAGACTTTCGTCTACTATCGCCGTCAGCCTTTCAACCTCAACAGGCTCGACCATTATCTTGCCAAGAACTTCCCAAAGAGCATCATCCGCACCAAGGGCGTTATCTACTTCGACCATAACCGCGACATGAGCTACCTCTTCGAACAGGCAGGACGACAGAAGAAACTTACCGAGGCTGGCTACTGGTTCGCCACTGCGCCTAAGGAAGAACTCGAACAGTTCATGCGCACCGAACCGGGTCTTGCACGCGACTGGGACGAGAAGTACGGCGACAGAATGATAAAGCTCGTATTCATCGGTCGACACATGGACAAGGAGGCTATCGTCGCCGCTCTCGACGACTGCCTCGCCGCAAAATAAACCACACACATCATATAGAATCCGCACTGCCCGCCGCAGCGCGGATTTTTTTGTTTGTAGGCATTGTTTATCTACTGTTGAAAAGCTGTTGATAACGGCTCGATAAGTTTTTCAAAACTTTATTTGCATTTATATGCCATGTTGTATAAGCCCCGGTCAGCAAAGAAAATGCAAGTTTTAGCCCGATTTTTTATCAATTACTTTTCATAGCAATTATACACCGCAAAAACATGGTTTATCATCAGCCTCAGACCCCGAAAAGTTATGAAAATATCAACATCGCACATTATGAACACGCTGTTGACAACCATACTAAAGCGCTGATTTCAAACACTTATATATGTTGATAAACTGTAAACATCGTTTTACATTCATTTGATAACCGTAAAAGCAAATTTATACCTGAAAACTTATCAAGCTTATCAACGTCCATTACTATTGTTCCTTATTTTTAGTCTTGAAAAATTTTTTTTAATCTAAAAGACAATTAATAAAAAGGAATGTTGACAACCACAGGGAGAAGGAGTGCCAACATAAAAAAGGCTCCGTTGTCCACGAAGCCTATATAATAGAAATGAGAATATTTCAGCAGAGCGAAAGCGACACTCCTCCGAAAGAAAAAGCAGCTGGGACACCCATCGCCTTGAAAGCTCTGACAATGGTTCCCACTGTCAGGTTATGTCCGTTTTCTATACGTGAAACCTGAGCCCGCTGGATTCCCATAAGCTCTCCAAGCTGGGTCTGTGTAAGTTTTTTATCTTTTCGCGCTTGTCTTATTGCTTCACCGATGAGATATGACTGTAAATTTGCTTCCGTTCTTCTTTTTTAATGTGCTATATATTACTATGTTTGATGCTTTATAGTAGCTTTTATGTTGCTGAAAGATGTTATATAGCAGAATTTAAACTAAAAATAACTTTAAATAAGTAAACTAATGTTTAAATTATAGTAAAAGCAGCTCTTTCAGTTAAAAATAAGTTAAAGATTGTATTTAATGTCACAATTTATAAAAAATAGTGTATAAATTTGGCGTGTCTATTTCAAACAAGTTGTTATCTATAATATATTTTTATTTACATTTTTTTGTCTATTCAAACCATTTAATTTCTAAAGGTATGAAAAAGCTACTTGTTTTATTGCTTTTTGCCATGGTATTTATAGGTGTGAACGCCCAGAATACCCGCACAGTGACAGGTACAGTTGTTTTCGCCGGCGACGACGAGCCGTTACCGGGAGCAACTGTAATTCCTGCCGACCGGAATACCGGTGTGATAACCGATGTCAACGGTCAGTTCTCAATCACGCTTCCCAAAACAGTCAAGAATCTTCGCGTTTCTTACGTGGGAATGCTCACCCAGGAAGTCCACATCGGCGACCAGCCTCTTCTCATAAAGCTCAGCAGCGCCGACAACGCCCTCAATGAGGTAGTGGTCACCGCTCTCGGCATGAAGCGCGAGCGCAAGGGTCTCGGCTATGCCGTGCAGGATCTCACCGCCGAAGACCTCAATACTGACGGTACAACATCGCTTGCCAGCGCCATGCAGGGCAAGCTGACAGGTGTCGACATCCGTCCGTCGTCGGGCGCTCCCGGCGCTTCGTCGCAGATTGTCATCCGTGGTGCCCGTTCGTTCAATGGCAACAACCAGCCTCTCTATGTGGTGGACGGTATGCCTGTGGAGTCTACTGCCGACTACACGACAGGTCAGGGTACCAGCGGTGCCAACATCGCCGACCGTTCAATAGATATCAACCCCGAGGACATCGAAAGCATCAACGTCCTCAAAGGTCAGGCTGCTTCCGCTCTCTACGGTATCCGCGCGTCCAACGGTGTGATTGTCATCACAACCAAACGCGGCAAGTTCAACTCCAACAAACCGCAGATTACAGTATCCACCAACCTCAGCGCCGAGGTTGTATCGCGCAAGTTCAAGCATCAGGATGTATATGCGCAAGGTAACGGCATAGGTGCCTACAGTCCTACGAGCTCCATGACCTGGGGTCCCAGGATTGCAGATCTTCCCGACGACCCCACATACGGCGGCAATGCCAACGGACACCCCGGAATGTACTATAATCCCAAACGCGAGCAGGCAGGTCTCGACGGATGGACTACTCCCGCCATCTACGACAACGTGGGCGATTTCTTCCGTACGGGCTTCACCGAGAACACCAACTTCAACATCAGCCAGCGTACCGACCGCGCCAACTATTCTTTCGGTATCAACAACTCTTACCAGAAAGGTATCATTCCTTCGACAGGCATGAACCGCTGGGGCGCCCGCGGACTTGTCGACTGGGAAATAAACAAGGAATGGAAAACCGGTTTTTCCGGCAACTACTCATCCACTAAGATCACATCGGCTCCCGGCGCCAACTCGGGTATCATCAATGTCGTCTATTCGGCACCTTCCGAGTATGACCTCCGCGGCATTCCCTACCATGTTCCCGGCGATCCGACAGTGCAGACTTCTTTCCGCAGCACAAGCTTCAACAACCCTTACTGGTGGGCTGAGAACAACGAGTATCTCCAGCATACAAACCGTTTCTTCGGCAACGCATACGTTGAATATGCTCCCGAGCTCGGCAGAGAAAACATGCGTCTGTGGTTCCGCGAGCAGGCAGGTCTCGACGTCTATACCTCGAACTACTCCGATGTTCAGGAAGTAGGCGCGGCAGGTCAGACAGGCGGCGATATCGAGAACTACGGTGTATCGCGCAACGTGTTCAACAACCTCTTTACAGCCAACTTCACCGCTGAATGGGGCGACTACAACTTCGACGCCATGCTCGGCAACGAAATCAACCAGGACAACGCACGCTACTGGGACTACTACGGCTCCAACTTCAACTTCTACGGCATGCCTGTCATCGGCAACGCCACAAGCTTCAAAAGCTCGGAGTACAACCGCCAGGCTCGCACTGTCGGCTTCTTCGGCAGCCTCGGTCTGTCGTGGAGAAAGATGCTTTACCTCACCGTCACCGGACGTAACGACTATGTATCGACCATGCCGAACGGAAACCGCTCCTTCTTCTATCCTTCCGTATCGCTCGGCTGGATCTTCACAGAGCTTGACGGTCTCAAGGACAATGATATCCTCACTTTCGGCAAACTCCGCGCAAGCTACGCCCAGGTAGGACAGGCAGGCACGTTCTACAACAACTACTGCTATGTGCCAGAATATGGCAGCGGCATGTACCAGTATTATCCCGTCACATATCCTACGGCAGGCATTTCCTCGTACGTTCCCTACTATGTGAAGTATGACCCCGACCTCAAGCCCCAGAACACCGAGAACATCGAGACGGGCATAGACCTCCGTCTGTTCAGGGACCGTGTCCGTCTGGAGTACACACTGTCTTACCAGAACGTGACCGACCAGATATTCAGTGTTCCTACAGCAGGTTCAACAGGCGTACAGTACGAGATGACCAACGCCGGCAAGATGCGCACATGGTCGCACGAGCTCGGCATCAATGTAAGCATCCTCGAGAACCGCGACTATGACCTCAACCTCGGCGTCAACTTCACCAAGGTGAACAACAAGGTAGTAGAGCTTGCCGAAGGCGTAGAGTCCATCTTCCTCGGCGGTTTCGTGGAGCCTCAGGTACGCGCCCAGGCAGGCTGCACATATCCCAACCTCTACGGTGTGGCATTCAAGCGCGACGAGGCAGGACGTCTCCTTCTCTCCGAAGGTCTTCCGCAGGGTACTGCCGACAGCCAGGACCTCGGCAACTGCTCGCCTGACTTCGTCATGGGCTTCAACCTCTCGGGTCGCTACAGGAACCTCAGCCTCAGCACCACATGGAGCTGGCAGAAAGGCGGACGTATGTACCACGGCACCAACCTCACCATGAACTATTTCGGCGCCACCAAGGAATCCATCCCCTACCACGAGGGCACTATGGTAGCCGAGGGTATCGACGAGGCTACAGGTCAGCCCAACACAATCGAGGTCAGCAAACAGGACTACTGGATGGCATACAACGACGTGACTGAGGCTGGCGTATACGACATGAGCATGCTCAAGCTCCGCGACATAACCCTTACCTACAAGCTTCCTGCTTTCGCAGGTATCAGCGTGGATGTATTCGCATTCGGACGCAACATTCTCCTCTGGGCAAAGATGCCTAACTTCGACCCCGAATCGTCGCAGGGCAACACCAACATGGGTGGCTATTTCGAGCGCTTCTCCGTGCCCAACACTTCATCTTACGGCGGCGGCCTTAAATTCACATTCTAATTCATGTACTTCATTTTCAGATATACGACCATGTTGAAGAAATTCATATATACATCCTTGATGACTCTTGTTCTCGCTTCCTGCTCGGAAAGCGTAATGGATGACATAAACAAAGATGAGGCAAATCCTCCTGTAGACATCGTAGATGCCAAGTTCCAGCTTACCGATGCGATAGTGTCGACGGCATTCACAACCTACGGCGGTGCGTATGCGTGGTATGTAAGCTCATATACCGAGCAGAGCTTCGGCACCGGCAACAACCAGCTCATGAAGACCGAGCTTCGCCAGCGTACCGAAACCGCCGGCAGCTCTACCTTCAACAACGAATGGAACGGCACGTACGCCAACCTGTACAATATCAAATACATTCTCGAAAAATGTGCCGAAGGTGGCGTAAACGCCGGACAGAGCGATATCGAAGGCATGGCGCAGGTTCTCTGGTGCCTTACCTTCGAGGCTCTCACCGACCTTCACGGAGACATCCCATACAGCGAGGCACTCGGCGTATCGAAAAACCCGAAGCTCGACAAGCAGGCAGACATCTACAAAGACCTCTGCACCCGCATCGACGCGGCAATCACTCTCCTTACGGACGCAGCGGCCGAAGGCATTAACAATGCCAAAGGACAGGATTTCCTCTATGGCGGCGACCCAGCCAAATGGGCAGCACTCGCACAGGCTGTAAAGGCTCGTCTTTACCTCAACCAGGGCTTCCGTGACGCATCGGCATACGCTACGGCAAAGACAGCCGCCGAGGCTGCCGCAGCCGCCGGATTCAGCGGAGCTGAACTCTCGATATTCAACGGTGTGGACTGCGACAACTCGTGGACAGCATACCAGTGGAGCCGCTACTATGTCGGCGCCAACAAGACTGTCGCCGACCTTATGGAACAGCGCGAAGACCCGCGCCTCGACATATATGCCGCCGACATGTTCGGAACAGGCGTGGCATGCGCTCCAGCCGGCGACGCCGACCTTGCCGGACAGACAGAATATGTAGGATTCCCCGTATGGCTCGACAACGGTGCCGCTACTCTCCATGTCTTCAGCCTCAGCGAGCTTTATTTCATTCTTGCCGAGACCAAGGCACGCGCAGGCGAGGACGCTTCAGCCGATCTCACGGCTGCCGTCGAGGCTTCGTTCGCCGACTATGCCGCCGCTTCAGGCGAAGAAGTCAGCGGTGCCGACACATACGTTGCCGCCCTGGGCGATGCAACACTCGACGAAGTCATGGTCCAGAAGTATATAGCACAGGCTCGCGACGAGGTTATCCAGACATACAACGATATCCGCCGTTTCAAGGCTGAAGGTAAAAGCTACGTCACTCTCAACAATCCCAACAACGAGCGTGGCGGCAAGAACCAGTGGCCTCTGCGCCTGCCTTACGGCAACAGCGATGTGGTTTCGAACCCCAACGTAGCTGCAGCTTTCGGCTCGGGCAACAATGCCGGAGAATATCTCTTCACCGAGAACATCTGGCTCTTCGGCGGCGAACGATGACGCATATCATAGAATTATTA
>JAGBDG010000108.1 GCA_017937625.1 Muribaculaceae bacterium
GGCATCACTCAATAAGGTCGAAGAAAATTTCTACGAAGAACGCTGCCGCCTCAGGCTCAAACGCTTCCACCTCGGCACCCCGCCACCGGCACGCGCCCTGACACATACCATGCTTCTCTATGCCATGGGCGAAGGGGCGGCAATCAGGGCGGCTTACGGGCAGTTCCGCGGAACGACGGAATGTACTGTCGGATGTTATCCCGACATTTTCAATCAGGATAACTACAGTCTGGAAATTTTTCCGCCGGGTATTGACAAGGCGGCGGCAATAGAACGGCTGAAAAAACGCCTCGGCACGGACAGGCTTGTAGTGTTCGGCGACAACCTGAACGACCTGCCTATGCTGCGAACAGCCGATCTCGCCGTCGCCGTAGGGAACGCGCTGCCCGAAGTCAAGGAGGCTGCCGACATTGTCATAGAGCCGAATTATACCGACTCGGTGGCGCGGTTCATCGAGGCTGATTTCAGCGGAAAGTTATAAGGCGGTTGAAAATGAAGTTGGCAAGCGTGTAGATGACGTTGCCGATGAGAGTCGCTATGCCGTAGCCGGAAAGGACTATGCCGCAGATGCGGAAGTCAAGATCGCCGAACTGCGATTCGGTAAGCATCCACACCGCCCACAGCTGTATGCCATAGCAGACGAGGAAGCCGGTCACAAATTTCATCGCCTCCGGAAGGTAGCGCCCCTTGGAGCGGAAGACCCATTGCTTGTTGCAGAAGAAAGAATTGGCGACACCGCAGATATATCCCAAGGCATTGCTGACATAAAGGTTCCAGCCCATGAGCGACTTGCAGAGGTATATCACGCCGAATGTGACAAGCGTGTTGAGCACGCCGACCATGCAGTAGCGTACGAACTGCCATATTTTTTTGCGGTGGTCGCTCATTCCGGAAGATCTTTGGGGTCAACTTTGAGAATGGGCAGCGACCAGCCGAAATGTACTGCTGCGACGCGCAGACCGACGACGGCGACGGCACACGCAAGCTGCGCCCAGATAGCCGAAAGCCCGAAAATGCCTGCTATAAGCCAGTAGATGATTCCTCCGGCGAGGCACGCCGTGGCATAGATGTCCTTGCGGAAGAAAAGGGGCTCGACGTTGATGAGAATGTCGCGTATCACGCCGCCGAAAGAGCCGGTGATGATGCCCATGGTGATAGATACCCAGTAGGGATAGCCGGCGGCGAGACTTTTTTCAATGCCGACGACAACGAATAGCGCCAGACCGATGGCGTCGAAGATGAAGAGCGTGCGCATGCCCTTGACAAGCGCCTTGCGGAATACTATTACCGTGACCAGCGATAGAAATGTGACGGCTATATACATCCATGAGAGCATCCAGAACGGAGGCACGCCAAGCAGAAGATCGCGGAGCGTACCGCCGCCTATCGCCGTGACGAGTCCGACGACGTAGGCGCCGAACCAGTCGAAGCTCTTTGCCGCGGCGAGGCGTATGCCGGAGATGGCGAACGCTATGGTGCCGAGAACTTCTATTACAAAAAGGAAAAGGGTCTGGTCGAAGATCATTTTTCCGTCTTTTTGCCCTGCGCCTTACGGCTCTCTTTTTTGACTTCATTCTCCCGGTAGCGGCAGAGGTCGCGGAGGAAGCAGCCCTCGCATTTTGGGTTGCGAGCCGTGCAGACATAGCGTCCGTGGAGGATGAGCCAGTGGTGGGCACGCGGAATCTGCTCTTCGGGGATATTCTTTGTGAGCTTCTGCTCAGTGGCGAATGGCGTGCGGCTGTTGGTGGTCAGTCCGAGACGCTCGGCGACGCGGAACACGTGGGTGTCGACAGCCATCGCAGGACGGTCGTAGACCACGGAAAGGATGACGTTGGCAGTCTTGCGGCCCACGCCCGGAAGGCTCATCAGGTCGTCGATGTCGGAGGGCACCTTGCCGCCGAAATCGGCGACGAGCTTCTTCGCCATGCCTATGAGCGCCTTGGTCTTGTTGTTGGGATAGGACACCGACTTGATGTAGTCGAAGACATCGTCGGGCAGCGCCTCGGCGAGCGCCTGCGGCGTGGGGTATGCCTCGAAAAGAGGCGGCGTGACCATGTTGACGCGCTTGTCGGTGCACTGTGCCGAGAGGATGACGGCGACGAGGAGCTGGTAGGGGTTGTCGTAGTTCAGCTCCGTGGCGGCGTCCGGCATCTCGGTGGCGAAACGCCCGAGTATGGCGCTGTAGCGCTCGCTCTGCTTCATCAGTGGGCGGCGACGAACTCGTCGAGGAAACGGACGTCGTTCTCGGAGAACAGACGGAGGTCCTTGACCTGGTATTTCAGGTTGGTGATGCGCTCTATGCCCATGCCGAGGGCGAAACCGGTGTACTCCTTGGAGTCGATGCCGCAAGCCTCGAGGACGTTGGGGTCAACCATGCCGCAGCCGAGAATCTCGACCCATCCCGTACCCTTGCAGAAGGAGCATCCCTTGCCGCCGCAGAGGTTGCAGCTGATGTCCATTTCGGCAGAAGGCTCGGTGAAGGGGAAGTAGCTCGGGCGCAGACGTATCTCGGTCTGGGGTCCGAACATCTCGCGGGCGAAATAGAGAAGCGTCTGGCGCAGGTCGGCGTAGGTGACGTTCTTGTCGATGTATAGTGCCTCGACCTGGTGGAAGAAGCAGTGGGCGCGCGCCGAAATTGCCTCGTTGCGGTAGACGCGTCCGGGGCAGATGATGCGGATAGGCGGCTTCTGGCTCGTCATCACGCGGGTCTGCACCGACGAGGTGTGCGTGCGCAGGAGAATGTCGGAGTTGCGCTTGATGAAGAAAGTGTCCTGCATGTCGCGCGCGGGGTGGTCGGGCGGGAAGTTGAGCGACTCGAACACGTGCCAGTCATCCTCCACCTCCGGACCTTCGGCGATGGTGAAGCCGAGGCGGCGGAAGATGTCGATAATCTGCTCGCGGACGAGCGAGAGCGGATGGCGTGTGCCGAGACGGACGGGGGCGCAGCTGCGGGTGAGGTCGAGCTGACCTGCCTTGTCGTTGCCTGCCTCAGCCTGCTCGCGGAGGCTGTTGATGCGTTCGGTGGCGTAGTTCTTGAGTTCGTTGA
>JAGBDG010000109.1 GCA_017937625.1 Muribaculaceae bacterium
CGAGAACTTCTTCACCGACCTCGGCAACACCGAGCTCCGCTGGACACTGCTGAAAGACGGCAAACCCGTGCGCACAGGAGTCGTCGAGAAGCTTTCTGCAGCTCCTCAGCAGAAAACGACCCTGAACCTGCCCGAACTTCCGGTTAAAGACGACGGCGAGTATCTTCTGAATTTCGAATATTCCCTCAAAGACGCCGACGGTCTGCTGCCCGCAGGTTTCGTTGTCGCACACGAACAGCTTGCGCTCACCGAGCCTGTCAAGACCGATATGGAACTATGCAACAGCACCAACGCCCCGTCGCCGCGCATCTCTGACAACCAGTACAAATGCCTGACCGTCGAAGGAGAGGGATTCCGTATCGACTTCAGCAAGCGGGACGGCTTCATCAACCGCTACACCGTCAGCGGTAACGAACTGATTGACAACGGAGGCTCGCTACGTCCCAATTTCTGGCGCGCGCTCACCGACAACGACATGGGAGCGCAGCTTCAGCACAAGCTCCGCGTATGGCAGCATCCGCGTATGGTTCTCAAATCGCTCGTATCCCGCATGCAGGGCGGCTTGGCACTCATCGAGGCGGTCTATGACATGCCGGAGGTCAAGGCAACGCTCAGCATGACTTACCTCGTCAACAACGAAGGCTCAGTAAAGGTAACGGAAACAATGACTGCCGACAAGAATGCCGGCACTCCCGAAATGCTGCGCTTCGGCATGCAGATGCAGATGCCGCGCGAGTTCGAAATGATTGAATACTACGGACGCGGACCGGGCGAGAACTATGCCGACCGCAAAGGAAGCACTCACATAGGTGTCTACAACCAGACTGTTGCAGAGCAATTCTACCCCTACATCCGACCGCAGGAAACCGGCACAAAGACCGACATACGCTACTGGCGTCAGACCGACCGCAGCGGTCGCGGACTCGAGTTCGTAGCAGAGACTCCGTTCTCGGCATCGGCGCTTAACTATACCATAGAAAGCCTTGACGATACACCCGAGAAAGCGCAGCGCCACTCTCCTGAAGTGCCGCAGGCTGATTTCACAAACCTGATAATCGACAAGGCTCAGGCGGGACTCGCCTGCGAGAACAGCTGGGGCGCCATACCCTTGCCGCAGTACAGGCTGCCATTCGCCGACCGCTCGTTCTCATTCATCATGCGTCCGGTGGCACATGTTCTCAGATAGACACAAAAAAAGCGCCGGATGAGTGACGCTAGAAACTATACCGACTCTGATGTCCGGTTCTGCAAAGACTGAATAAACTTCAAAAGGCTTTCCGAGGCTTTACCTGCCGAAGAAAGCCTTTATTTTCTCCCACATTGTCGGCGGCTCGGTACGGATGTGGACGCTGACTTTCGAAGATTTGCGGTTCAGGAAGATAATGGACGAATGAAGGACTATGGCTACCCATTCCTCGAACGGCACTATGGCATGGATGCGGTCGAGCGCAATATTATGAAACGGCGACGACGGATCTATGCTCATGATCTTGAGAGTGTCGACGGGTCCGTCCATGTCGATGGTGATATTGTGATGTTGAGAAGCCGCGTCGAAGAGCAGAGCCATGTCGAGGCAGTCGGGGCTCGGCGGCAACTTCTTGTATTTGTTATACAGCGTTTTAATAACTTTCCGTGTAATCATCTGAGATTCTTGTTGTCTTTATAATTACCAGCCGTTTTTCGCAGCAGTCATTAATTATAACTGATAATTGCCTTTTAGGTTGACACAAAAATAGTAAATTTTCAGCAAAATTAGCCATTGTAACTATATTGTAACTTATTTGTATTTACATTGACAAAAACGCGAAGAGACTTTCGGAGTTTAACATTCATTTACCAGCATGTGCATACACGCAGCACATCTCTACGGGTAAATTTGTGTATCAACTTAAAAATCTCTTCTTTATGCCATTCGGAAACTTCTTCAAATCTTTCTTCTATTTCAGCGGCGTCGAAAAAACACGCGAGTGCCGTAACCGTGAATACGAATCCATAGCCATGAATTTCGACCTCGACGAGTTCGACGACATCTTCGTCGGTCCTCACACACGCATTGCCGACATCGACAGCATTCTCGACGACTGCGAGCACGCCCGCAACTTCGCCCGCTGCCTGTAAAAAAAGCGGCGCCGTTGCCGGTACCGCTTTCCATATCATTATTTCAGCAAGCCTTGAAGCTGAGGTCGAGTCCCTTGACAGAGTGCGTCAACGCGCCTACAGAAATGAAGTCGACACCGGTCTCGCCATAGCTGCGGAGAGTATCGATAGTGATACCGCCGCTCGACTCAATCTCGACGTTCGGGTCGAGAGAGCGGACGAGTTTCACAGCTTCGGCGGTGCGCTCTACCGAGAAATTGTCGAGCATGATGCGGTCGACGCCTGTGGCGAGAGCCTGACGGATCTCCTCGGTATTCCTCACCTCCTGCTCAATCTTGAGATTCTTTCCTTTTTCCTTGCAGTAAGCTTTTGCCGAGGCGATAGCCTGAGGTATTCCGCCGGCGAAGTCCACATGGTTGTCCTTGATGAGAATCATATCAAAAAGACCGATGCGGTGGTTCGAGCCGCCGCCGATACGGACAGCCTCCTTCTCGAGTATGCGCATTCCCGGAGTAGTCTTGCGTGTGTCGAGAACCTTGCATTTAAGCCCTTCGAGGCGGCTCTGGTATTTCGCCGTCATTGTGGCAATGCCGCTCATGCGCTGCATGATGTTGAGCATCAGACGCTCGGTCTGCAAAAGAGAGCGTACCGGACCCTCGACAACAAAAGCGATGTCGCCGGGCTTTACATGTGCTCCGTCCTCGATAAATACAGTCATCTTCAGCGACGGGTCGAATTTCTCGAACACGCGGCGCGCTATGTCGACGCCTGCGAGTATTCCTTCTTCCTTGACAAGCAGGTGCTGGCGTCCCATAGCGTCCGGACCGATGGTGCTGAGCGTGGTGTGGTCGCCGTCGCCGATATCTTCGGCAAAAGACAGGTCGATGAGCCTGTCGATAAGTTCTTCTTTCGTATTCATGTCTTACCTATTATAAGATATGCGAAGCCGCATTACGGGACTTCGATGCAAAATTAACCAAATTCCGCCGAATCTTAAAAAATAGTTTGCACCAATCATATATAATGGCTATATTTAGCGCGTCATAACACCTCATAACTCTCTTTTCGCTATGAAAAAGCTGAACCTTATCGCCGGAATCCTTTTCCCCGTGCTCGCTGCATTTGCCATCACTGCCTGTAGTTCGGATGAACCTGTAATCGAAGACGAGCCTGCAAAAGGTCCGGACATGTTCTATCCTGCCGACAGCACGTTCCTCTACGAAATCCTCAAGGAGGCAACAGGACTCGAGGACGGATTTCTCGATGGAAGGCTCCTTATCAATTTCGCCGACACGGTCAACAACATGCCCCATAAACCGCGATTCTATATGAAAGTCAAGGGAGTCAAAGACGAGAACGGTCAATGGCGAATCTGGGGACTGGAATTATACTGCTATGAATATACATATCCGATTCCTGTGATACCCGAGTCAATCAAAAATCTGGACTATCTTACCGATTTATTTATAAACGGCGAAGGATGGACAGGCTATATGCCCGATTATATTGCCGAAATCAAGAATCTGAAAAATCTGAACATACGCTGCACAAGCTTTTACACACTGCCCGACGACCTCTTTACAGAAGACATGCTTACAGTAAGTATTATCGGCAACAATAATATTGTATCTCTTCCTTCTTCGGTTACCCGTCTGACGAATAAATGGGAGGGAGACAGAGCGTTCATTATTGCCGGCAATGAATCGTTAAGCGGGAAAGTACCGCCCATAACCAAAGCGGCAATAGGCATGTGGGCGAACGCTTTCACATCTTTTGACTACAACGGTGTCCGCAAACGCCATCTCGGACCGGACGGGAAAGTATATGTCACAGGAGCATGGCTCGAAGGATGCCACATCAATGAGCTGGTTCCCGACAGCATCCTGAGCGACACTGTCGCACTCTGCGATTTCCGCTCTCAGCTCGGAGGCTATCAGGAAGGCGGATTACCCGCGAATCTGCCTTCTGACGAAGAAATTGAGAAAATGCGGAAAGAATACATCCGGAACCATCCCGAAGACTCGCTTTTCGCAGCTATAATGCACGCTCAGGAAAGATAAACGGTCCAACGGAAATATCCCGGAAGAAATCTGCAAAAAATCCCGCACAAAAAAGTGCGGTCTCTTTGTAATAAGCCGAAAAATTAGTAATTTTGCGTGCAATTATTACAATTGCATTTCTTATGTCGTTTATAACCGATCGAGTTAAGATGGAAGGACTGACCTTCGACGACGTCCTCCTTATCCCCGCTTATTCCGAAGTACTTCCTCGAGAAGTAAACCTCCAGACGCGATTCTCGCGCAACATCCACCTCAACGTTCCCATCATATCCGCCGCCATGGACACTGTGACAG
This sequence comes from Muribaculaceae bacterium, assembly GCA_017937625.1. Taxonomy (GTDB): domain Bacteria; phylum Bacteroidota; class Bacteroidia; order Bacteroidales; family Muribaculaceae; genus CAG-873. The sequence continues at coordinate 4,452 of JAGBDG010000109.1, forward strand.
AGTCGCAGCTCGCCATCGCCATAGCCCGCGAGGGCGGTCTGGGCGTGATACACAAGAACATGTCCATCGAGGAGCAGGCACGCCAGGTACAGGCTGTCAAGCGCGCCGAAAACGGCATGATCTACGATCCCGTCACCATTCATGAAGGAAGCAATGTGGCGGACGCGCTAAGAATGATGAGCGAGTACCACATCGGAGGCATTCCCGTAGTCAACAGCGATGGCTATCTCGTCGGTATCGTCACCAACCGCGACCTCCGCTTCGAGCGCGACCACATGCGTCCCATCCGCGAGGTAATGACTTCCGAGAATCTTGTCACCACAAACTCGTCGACAAATCTCGAGCAGGCAGCCGACATACTCCAGCGCCACAAAATCGAGAAACTTCCCGTTGTCGACGCTCAGGGCAAACTCATCGGTCTTGTGACATACAAGGACATCACAAAAGCAAAAGACAAACCGTACGCATGCAAGGACAGCCGCGGCCGTCTGCGCGTTGCGGCAGGCATAGGCGTGACAGCCGACTCGATGCAGCGCGCTCAGGCTCTTGTAGAGGCTGGAGTCGACGCCATCGTCATCGACACCGCCCACGGACATTCCGCCGGCGTCATACGCGTACTCAAAGACCTTAAGAACAACTTCCCCGGCATCGACGCAGTCGTGGGCAACATCGCCACGGGCGACGCCGCCAAGTACCTCGTCGACAACGGCGCCGACGGCGTCAAGGTAGGCATCGGTCCGGGCTCCATCTGCACCACGCGCATCATCGCCGGCGTGGGCGTTCCCCAGCTCTCGGCTGTCTACGACGTGGCGAAGGCGCTCGAAGGCACCGACGTTCCACTCATCGCCGACGGCGGCATCCGCTACAGCGGCGACATCGTCAAGGCACTCGCCGCAGGCGCGCACTCCGTCATGCTCGGCGGCATGCTCGCAGGCGTGGAGGAATCGCCCGGCGACACAATCATCTTCAACGGTCGTAAATACAAGACATACCGCGGCATGGGCTCGCTCGAGGCTATGGAGCACGGCTCGAAAGACCGCTACTTCCAGGGCAACGTCACCGACGCCAAGAAACTCGTTCCGGAAGGCATCGCGGCTCGCGTACCCTACAAGGGTCTTCTCTACGAGGTCGTATACCAGATGCTCGGCGGTCTCCGCTCGGGCATGGGCTACTGCGGAGCCAAGGACATCGAGGCTCTCCACCACGCCAAATTCGTCCGCATCACCAATGCCGGCGTAACAGAGAGCCACCCCCACGACGTGGCAATCACATCCGAAGCTCCCAACTACAGCACGGGCGCGCAATAATTGAAAGAATACAGCGTTAATTTACCGGTAGCGCTTCACCGCGTCACCGGTAAATTTGTAAATAGCAGTTTATAACCTCATATATGAAAAAGCACCTTTTTGCAGCAGCTCTTGCTTTTATGTCTGTTGCGGCGATGTCGGCACAGAAAGCCGATCCCGTTCTCATGACCGTCGACGGCAAGGATGTCCACGTCAGCGAATTCGAATATCTCTACGACAAGAACAATAACCAGCAGCTCGAGCCCCAGACACTCGACCAGTATCTCGACATGTTCGCCGTCTACAAGCTCAAGGTAGCCGACGCCGAGCACGCCGGAATCGACCGCTCGGAATCTTTCATCAAGGAATTCGACAAATTCCGCAAGGAACTTTCCGCGCCCTATCTCATCGACAACGACGTCAAGGAGCAGCTCATTCAGGAAAGCTTCGGACACCGCAAGAACGAAGTTACCGTGAGCCATATCATGATGCAGGGCAAGGATGCCGCACACACCATCGACTCGCTCCGCACGGCAATCGTCGAGGGCAAGACGACTTTCGAGGATGCCGCGCGCGCCTACAGCATCGACACGCCTTCGGCACGCCGCGGCGGTCTGATGGGATTCGTCACTCCCGGACGTTTCCCATGGCCGTTCGAGAAAGCGGCTTACGAGACGGCTGTCGGTCAGATTTCGCCCGTCGTGAACTCCGGCATGGGATTCCATCTTATCCGCGTGGAATCAATAAAGCCCTCGGAGGGCGAGGTTAACGCCGCACACATCCTCCTGATGACCCGCGGCAAGAAAGATGACGAGATTGAGGCCCAGCACCAGCTCATCGACTCCATCTACAACGTTATCAAGGCTGGCGCCGACTTTACAGAAATGGCTAAGAAATACTCGCAGGATCCCGGCTCCGCAAGCAAGGGCGGCGATCTCGGATGGTTCGGTCGCGGCGTAATGGTGGCTCAGTTCGACAGCACCGCTTTCGCCCTTCCCGACGGCGGTCTTTCCGCACCTTTCCGCACATCTTTCGGCTATCATATCATCAAACGTAACGGAAGCCGTCATAATGATGTTCTCGACGCAGATACGCGACGCAGCATCGAAGCTTCCATGACGCGCGACGAACGAGGCGCAATGCCCCAGCGTGCGAAACTCGAACAGCTCAAAAAGCAGTACAACGCGCAGCTCAATAAGGATGAGCTCGTAAAACTCCGTCTCACCATCAACGGCAGCGCCGGAAAATACGACTCCACGATGATAGCGCGTCTCGCGGCAGACAATAACGCAATCGCCACCTTCGACGGCGGAAAAATCACTGTCGCCGAAGCAATGGAGAACGCCAGCAAGACTCCGTCGGCCGACATAGAACGCACGATGCAG
>JAGBDG010000110.1 GCA_017937625.1 Muribaculaceae bacterium
CACGACAGCCGACACAATAGCGCTCAACCCCGTCGGATCGATTGACATCCACGGCGTCGGCGGCATGGTTCCGTTCTACACCGGACTGCTCGACAAGCTCGGGGTCAAGATGCAGATCATCAAAGTCGGCACATACAAGAGCGCCGTAGAGCCTTATATCCTCGACAAGATCAGCGAACCGGCACGCCAGCAGATGCAGCAGTACTGCGACACCATCTGGAATTTCGTGTCGCAGACCATAGCCGCAAACCGCAACATGCCCGAAAGCACGGTGCGCGACATAGCCTCGCAGATGATATTCACCCGTCCGGCAGGATATTTCGTGCCCGCGCTTGCCGACACTCTGATCTACGGTCGCGAAGTTTCGCCGATACTCGCCGTAAACTCAGGACTTGACGCCGACAAGGATCCGCGCTTCATCACTCCCCAGGATTATCTCGCCGAAAAAGAAGCCCTTGCGTCGCTCGACGCAAGGCAGACGCATATCGCCGTGCTCTATGCCCTCGGCGAAATCAGCGACAGCGGCGACGAAGGCATCGTCGGTCCGAAGATGGTAGCGGAAATCACAGATCTCGCCGACGACGACAATGTGGCTGGCATGGTTCTGCGCGTCAACTCGCCCGGCGGCAGCGCGTTTGCCTCGGAACAGATATGGAGCGCCCTGGAATACTTCAAGAGCAAAGGCAAGCCTCTCTTCGTATCGATGGCTGACTATGCGGCATCCGGCGGCTACTACATAAGTTGCGGCGCCGACTCCATATTCGCCGACCGCACCACCATCACCGGCTCGATAGGCGTGTTCGGCATGATACCAGACCTCTCGGGACTCGTCACCGACAAACTCGGCGTCACCTTCAGCACCGTCGAGACAAATCCCAACTGCATACCGCTCAGCGGAATCAAGGCGATGACTCCCGAGCAGCTCGGAGCTATGCAGAAATCGGTCGAGAACATCTACGACCTCTTCACCTCGCGCGTGGCACAGGGCAGAAAAATGCTGCAGGACGATGTCAAGAAAATAGCCGAGGGACGCGTGTGGATAGGTTCCGACGCTCTTCAGCTCGGTCTTGTCGACCGTCTGGGCTCGCTACAGACAGCGCTCGAGGCAATTGCCGACAAAACCGGACTTAGCGCGTCGGACTACCGCTCATACCCGAGCTTCGAAGAAAAATTATGGGAGCAGCTTCTGCGCAGCAACCTCAGCCTGAAGGCACTCAAGGCAGCCGAGTACGACCTTGAGGCGTTGCGCTACATCGACATCGTGCGCAAGCTTCGCGACGCCTCCCCCGTACAGGCAAGAATGTACGACGTAACCATCGAATAACCATCTGAAAGCGCAATAAAGAAGATGCAAAGCCGGAACGTTTTTGCGAAACTCGTCCTTCTGCCCTGCTCCAAGGTCTACGGAGCGGTGACATTTGTGCGCAACAAGCTTTTCGACTGGAAATTCATCGCCGAACACGAGTTCGACGTACCTATCATCTCGGTAGGCAACATAGCCGTCGGCGGCACGGGCAAGACCCCCCTTGTGGAGCTCATAGCCGAGCACTTCCGCCACAGCGGCAAAATCGCGGTACTCAGCCGCGGCTACCGGCGCGACACCAAAGGCTTCATCATCGCGGGACGCAACTCCACGCCGCGCGACATCGGCGACGAATCGTATCAGATCTACCATAAGTTCAACGGCAGCGTCATCGTCGCCGTATGCGAAGACCGTGTGAAAGGCATAGAGAGGCTGCTCGAGCTTGAACAGGACATAAGCATGATAATCCTCGACGACGCTTTCCAGCACCGCTATGTCAAGCCGATGGTATCGATTGTCGTGACCGAATACTCGCGCCCGATCTATACCGACAAGATGCTGCCTTACGGCAGGCTGCGCGAATCGAGCCGCGGCATCAACCGCGCCGACGTCCTTGTAGTGGGGAAGTGTCCGACGAACATGCGCCCCTACGACTACCGACAGGTAGACAGCGACTACGACCTGCAGCCTTACCAGCACCTGTTCTTCTCGCACTTCGAATACCTGCCCCTCGAGCCCGTCTTCCCCGACATGGTGACAGCCGTTCCCTACATCGACTGGCTCAACCAGGGCGACACCGTGCTCGCCATAGCCGGCATCGGCAATCCACGTCCTTTCGTGAGATACCTCAAGAGTTTCAGCGCCAAGGTGAAGGTGGACATATTCCCTGACCACCACCAGTATACCCGCAAGGACATCGAGTATATCCTCGGACGCTACCGCTCGCTCAAAGGCAAGCAGAGGATAATCGTAACCACCGAGAAAGACGCCGTGCGCCTCGCCGCCAACCCCTATTTCCCGCACGAGCTCAAGGCTGTGACTTTCTTCCTGCCCGTAAAAGTGGCGTTCAACGAGCGATACGACAACAGCGACTTCTTCACCACGCTCGAAAAACTCATCAGGGAAAGACAAAAGCAGAAGCAATAGAAGCTGCCGCGCGCCGATAAACCGGCGACCGCCCGCAGACGTTATACTTACCGTAACCACATAAAACATACAGACATGCTCGAAAAGATCAAACAGACAGCAGAATACCTCCGCCAGCGCGTAGGCGACAATATGCCCAAGCTCGCCATCATACTCGGTACAGGTCTCGGCAATCTCGCCGAACACATCGAGAACAAGCTCTTCATCCCCTACTCCGAAATCCCCAATTTCCCCGTTTCGACCGTCGAGGGCCACAGCGGCAATCTTATCTTCGGAACAATGGGCGGCAAGCGCGTCATCGCCATGCAGGGACGCTTCCACTACTACGAAGGCTACGACATGAAGGCAGTCACTTTCCCCGTCCGCGTGTTCAAGGCGCTCGGAGTAGAGACACTGTTTGTGAGCAACGCCGCCGGCGGCATGAACAAGGAGTTCAAGGTAGGCGACGTGATGGTCATCAACGACCATATCAACCTTTTCCCTGAGAATCCTCTGCGCGGAAAGAACTATGAGGAACTCGGTCCGCGTTTCCCCGCGATGACCGAACCTTACGACAAGAAGCTCATAGCCCTCGCCGACAGCATCGCCGCCGAGAGACATATCCGCCTGATGCATGGCGTATATGTGGGCACACCCGGTCCGACATTCGAGACACCTGCCGAATACGAGTATTTCCGCGTCATAGGCGGCGACGCCGTAGGCATGTCGACGGTTCCCGAAGTGATAGTAGCACGCCACGCCAGCATGCGTGTCTTCGGCATCTCCGTAATCACCGACCTCGGCGGCAAGGACATCACAGAAGTCCCCACACACGAGGAAGTGCAGAAAGCCGCAGTCAAGGCTCAGCCGACTGTAGAAGCTATCGTAAAGGCAATGGTTGAACGCTGCTGACACATCATGGCTGAAGAAAAACAGACAGAAATATCGACCCTCGGCGAGTTCGGGCTCATCCGCCACATCACCGAGGGCATCAAACCCGTCAACGAATCCACAGTCACCGGCGTGGGCGACGACGCCGCCGTACTCCGCTACCCGGCAGGGCGCGACATCCTCGTGACCACAGACCTGCTGCTCGAAAACGTACACTTCGACCTCACATACGTGCCTCTGAAGCACCTCGGCTATAAGTCGGCGATCGTCAACTTCTCCGACATCTACGCCATGAACGGCACTCCGAGGCAGATTACCGTTTCGCTGGGCATTTCGAGCCGTTTCACCCTCGAGCACATCGAGGCTCTGTACGCCGGCATACGAATAGCCTGCGAGGAATACGGGGTCGACATCGTCGGCGGCGACACATCCGCCTCGAACCAGGGACTCGTGATATCGATAACTTGTATCGGCGACGCTCCGGAAGGCAAGGCTGTGAAACGCTCCGGCGCCCGCGACACCGACCTCATCTGCGTCAGCGGTGACCTCGGCGCAGCATACATGGGACTACAGCTGCTCGAACGCGAGAAAACGGCTTCGGCAGGTCGCCCCGATTTCGAGCCGGACTTCGCCGGCAAGGAGTACCTTGTCGAGCGCCAGCTCAAACCGGAGGCTCGCCGAGACATCGTAGCCGCGCTCGCCGAGAACGGCATCGTGCCCACGGCGATGATGGACATAAGCGACGGACTCTCGTCGGAGCTGCTCCACATCTGCCACGACAGCGGGACTGGCTGCCGCGTCTACGAAGACCGCATACCCATCGATTACCAGACAGCCGTAATGGCTGAGGAGCTCAACATGAACCTCGTAACGGCGGCGCTCAACGGCGGCGAAGACTACGAGCTTCTGTTCACCATCCCCCTCGCCGACCACGAGAAGATTCAGAAAATCGAAG
>JAGBDG010000111.1 GCA_017937625.1 Muribaculaceae bacterium
AGTCCTGAGCTGCAACGCGCTGAACATCCTCGGCAATTATGTCTTGATTTACGGACACTGGGGCTTCCCCGAGCTTGGTCTTACAGGTGCCGGCATCAGTACTCTTGTGTCGCGAATACTTACAGCTGTCGTCATGTGTCTCGTCTTCTTCCGTTTCCGCCTCGGAGCGCCTTATCGCGCAAGTTTCGCTCACGGCAAAAGCGAGAAAGGGCAGGCTGCGCTTGTGGTTAAGACCGGTTTTCCGGTTTCTATGCAGATGTTCTTCGAGACCGCCTCTTTCTCAGGTTCCGCAATAATCGCCGGTTGGCTCGGAGCCATTGAGCTCGCGGCCTTCCAAATTGTGGCAATCAGCGGAATGCTCGGGTTCTGTCTCTACTACAGCATAGGCGCCGCCATGGCTATACCTCTGAGTCATGCACAGGGCAGGGGAGACGTCCCTGCTATGCGCCGAACGGCGTGGGCAGGCTACCACCTCATTCTGCTGTGCATGCTGTTCTCGTGCTCGCTGTTCATTTTCGCAGGCAAATATATCATGGGACTTTTCACTCCCGACATGACCGTTCTTACGATGGCTGTGAGCGTGATAGTTCCTCTGGTTCTCTATCAGGCGGGTGACGCCACGCAGATTTCGTTCGCGAATGCCCTGCGCGGCACATCACATGTCTTGCCGATGCTCTACATCGCTTTCGTGAGCTATGTGCTTGTCGGACTGCCCGCCACATATCTGCTCGCCATACCGCTCGGAATGGGCTTGTACGGCATAGTTCTGAGCTTCTCGCTCTGCCTGATGCTTGCCGGCGTCCTCTATCTCTACTTCTTCCTCCGCGCCACGAGGTATAAGAAAACACCCGCCGTCTGAACAGGGCTCATAAGGATAGCGATATTGTATTGCGGAATTTGAAAAAAATGGTTAACTTTGCCAAAATTCAAAGTTATGAAGACCATATATAATAAAATACTTCTGAAGCTCAGCGGCGAGTCGCTGATGGGACATCAGGGCTATGGCATAGACCCCGAACGTCTCGGCGATTATGCCCGTCAGATAGCCCAGCTCGCCGACGCGGGCGTCAAGGTGGCGATTGTGATTGGCGGCGGCAACATTTTCCGCGGTCTCTCAGGCGCAGCAAAAGGTTTCGACCGTGTCAAAGGCGACCAGATGGGAATGCTCGCGACAGTCATCAACTCGCTGGCGCTCAGCTCCGCACTCGAAAGCCTCGGCAAGTTGGCAAAAGTGCTCACTGCCGTAGGAATGTTCCCCATCGGCGAGCATTACAGCCCCTCACGCGCCCAGGATATGCTTGACGAGGGCAAGATTGTCATCATCGCCGGCGGTACTGGAAACCCATTCTTTACCACGGACACAGCTTCCGCACTCCGCGCAGTCGAGCTCCGCACCGACGTGATGCTCAAAGGCACCCGCGTCGACGGCATCTACACAGCCGACCCCGAGAAAGACCCCACGGCAACCAAATTCGATAAAATCACATACGACGAGATCTACAACCGCGGACTCCGCATCATGGATCTCACGGCGACCACACTCTGCCGCGAGAACGGTATGAAGATTGTCGTATTCGATATGGATACTCCCGGCAACCTCGCCAAGGTGATAGCCGGCGAACCTATCGGCACTCTTGTGTATTAAACTTAAAACTACTATAACCATGACCGACCCTAAAACCTACATCGAGCCCGCCGAGGAAAAAATGGAAATGGCAGTGGCTTATCTGGAGGAAACACTTCAGCGCATACGCGCAGGCAAAGCTAACCCCAAGATTCTCGACTCGGTACGTGTCGAGTACTACGGTTCGCTCGCTCCGATATCCAATGTGGCTAACATCAGCGTTCCCGATGCGCGCACTATCGTCATCACTCCCTGGGAGAAAGCGATGTTCAAGCCCATCGAGAAGGCTATCCTCAATTCAGAAGTAGGCATCACTCCCGAGAACAATGGCGAAGTGATACGTCTCAATATCCCGCCTCTGACCGAAGACCGCCGCAAGGCTCTGGTAAAGCAGTGCAAGGCTGAGGCAGAGACCGCCAAGGTTTCTGTCCGCAACGCGCGTCGCGACGCTATCGAAGGTCTTAAGAAAGCTGTGAAGCAGGGTATGCCCGAAGACGTCGAGAAAGACGCCGAGGCTAAGACACAGAAAGTCCACGACAAATATCTCAAGAAAATCGACGATCTGTTCGCCGCTAAAGAAAAAGAAATTCTTACAGTCTGAAAATAAACTGAATCGTCCGGTACCGGAGTGCCTGTGCAGGGTATTCCGGTTTCGGATTGTCTATGTAATTATATACCAATCATGTTGGAAAACACAAACGTTAAAACCCTTGACAAGGTTGTGATTCGTTTTGCCGGCGACTCCGGCGACGGAATGCAGCTCGCCGGCAACATCTTCACCAACGTGTCTGCAGGTCTTGGCAACCAGGTGTCGACATTTCCCGACTATCCTGCTGAAATCCGCGCCCCGCAGGGCTCGCTCGGCGGTGTCTCCGGTTTCCAGGTGAGTGTCGGCAAAGGCGTCCACACTCCCGGCGACGCCTGCGATGTACTCGTGGCTATGAACGCTGCCGCTCTCAAGCAGAACTACAAGTTCCTCCGTCCCGGCGGTGTTATCATCGTCGACATCGATTCTTTCAAGGAGGCTGACCTCAAGAAGGCGCTCTATACTACCGACCGTCCCTTCGAAGAGCTCGGTATCAAGGATCAGATTGTGGAAGTGCCCGTGACAGCTATGACAAAGGCGGCTCTCGCCGACAGCGGGCTCGATGCCAAGAGCGTGCTCAAATGCCGCAACATCTTCGCACTCGGTCTTGTATGCTGGCTTTTCGACCGTCCGCTCGACGCTGCTCTGAGGCATCTCAAAGGCAAGTTCGCCAAGAAACCTGCGGTCTATGAGGCTAACGCCGTCGTCCTTCAGGCAGGCTTCGACTACGGTCATAACATCCATGCTTCGGTAAGCACCTACCGCATAGAGACCAAAGAACCACGTCCGGGTATCTATACCGACATCAACGGCAACACCGCCACGGCATGGGGTCTTATCATGGCGTCGGAGAAATGCGGACGTCCGCTTTTCCTCGGCTCGTATCCCATAACCCCCGCCACCGACATTCTCCATGAGCTTGCCAAGCGCAAGGACCTCGGAGTGAAGGCTTGCCAGATGGAAGACGAAATAGCGGGCGTGTGTTCGGCTATCGGCGCTTCTTTCGCCGGCAATCTTGCCGTGACCTCAACATCGGGTCCGGGTCTTGCCCTCAAAAGTGAAGGCATTGGTCTCGCCGTCATGGCGGAGCTTCCGCTCGTCGTCATCGACGTACAGCGCGGCGGTCCATCCACCGGTCTGCCCACCAAGACCGAGCAGACCGACCTCATGCAGGCTCTCTACGGCAGAAACGGCGAGTCGCCCGTGGCTGTAGTCGCTCCTGCGACTCCTACCGACTGCTTCAGGATGGCTTTCGAGGCATGCCGTATAGCCGTGGAGCACATGACACCCGTCATCCTGCTCAGCGACGCCTTCATCGGCAACGGAGCTTCGGCATGGCGTATTCCCGACGATGACGAATATCCCGAAATAAAGACGCCCGACGTGCCCGCCGAGCTTCTGAAAGACGGACAGTGGAGCCCCTATCTCCGCCGCGAGAATCTCGGACGCTACTGGCCTGTCAGCGGAACCGAAGGCGCTACCCACCGCCTCGGAGGTCTTGAGAAGAATGCAGCTACCGGCGCCATCTCCAACGATCCCGCCAATCACGAAAAAATGGTGCTTCTACGTCGCGAGAAGGTAGCGCGTATCGCCAAGGACATCCCCCATCTCGAAGTCGGGGGCGACAAGGATGCCGACACCCTGCTCATCGGCTGGGGCGGCACTTACGGACACCTCTGCGCTGCCGCCGAAGAACTCAACAAGGCCGGCAAGCGTGTGGCTCACGCACATTTCCGCTACATCAATCCTCTGCCGGAGAACACCGCCGAGGTTTTCGCTAAATACAAGCGCTTTATCGTCGCCGAGCTGAACACCGGTATGTTCGCCGACTATCTTCAGGCTCGTTTCAATAACCATAATTTCTTGCGCATCAACAAAATCCAGGGTCAGCCGTTCTCGGTGGGCGAGCTTGTTGAACGCGCGGAAAAACTTATGGAGGAATAAACCATGGAACAGAACACAACATACTCCTTCACCGATTTCAAGAGTGACCAGGCTGTGCGCTGGTGCGCCGGATGCGGCGACC
>JAGBDG010000112.1 GCA_017937625.1 Muribaculaceae bacterium
TATCTCGCCGTAGCTGAGATCTGTCTCCGCATAAAGTCGTAGGACTTCATCGCGAATATCTTGCCGTTTTTGTCGCGGCAGACTCTGAAATTTTATCATTCTTTGACTCGTTTGGAGTCAACTTTTTTCAGGACGAGACAAGGACCACCTCAAAACGCTTTTCATAGCGTTCAAAGAGGCAAGAATGATGTATGAGGAGGAAATACGACAAACTCCGCCTCAAGCCCGTGCGAGGACGCTTGAAGCATCCTTGCTAAACTCTAAGATAATCCAGTCGCTACAAAAGTACTTTCCTAAGGACTGGTTTTTTGGGAAATACAAAAGATTCATCCTTCATCTTGAAGGGTACAACATCTTCGTAAAAAAGTTCAATAGTAAGAACATGCCTATGAATATCAGAACTCGTAACGATGATGCAATACGAAATCAGGCTCAATTGAGTCTTTTCGATGGAGAGTACGACATAACGACCCCCATTCTTTATTTCGGGTACCAGAAATCTCGTATGGGTGAACTCTCCGATCCCAAGCTGGTTTATATTGATGAGGACAAGGTAAAGTGGATAATCACGGATGATGACATTAAGACATCAGCTCCGGCGCATCAGATACGCCCGATTATTCCATCGTCACCAGCTCGCCCATCAGTAAGAGCCAAACATACCGGTTCTACAAAACAGACCGGAACAGAGTCATAAACAATAATTCGTTCGGCTCCACCGTTATTTTATAAATTGAACAATATTATAGAATTCAACCATGAATGCCTCTTTCAAACAACTGACATTTGCCAGAGAGTACCGAGGGCTGACTCAATCAGAGTTAGCAAGTAAAATAAAGGGGCTGTCGCAACCAAACCTATCCAAATTTGAGAAGGGCTTACAAACGCTATCCGAGGATTTGGTAGAGAGAATTATGGAATATTTGGAATTTCCAATGTCATTTTTAACGACTTCCATATCAACGGAGATAACCAATGCTCACTACCGTAAGAAAGCCTCTCTTACAAAAGGGAAAAAAGACAGAATAGAGCGGCAAAGCAAACTGATTGGCTATGTCATTGACTGTATGTCGGCGCATTTAGAATTCCCGGACACACATATTCGGAGTATTGATTTGGACGATGGATATACACCTGAAGATGTAGCTATATACGCAAGAAATTATTTTAGGCTTGGTGATCGCCCTGTTGAGAATATTGTTTCGCTATTGGAAAACCATGGTATTATAGTTATTGAGCGTAATTTTGGCACAGATGATTTTGACGGAGTTTCGTTCATAACTGATAAAGGTTTTTATGTAACTGTCATAAACAAAGCATACTCAAACGATAGAAAACGTCTTACTTTAGCTCATGAGTTGGGGCATATAATAATGCATTTAGATCCATCATTTATAATATCGCCCCATCGGGATAAAGAAGTTGAAGCATATCGTTTTGCTTCGGAATTTCTTATGCCCACAGCACATATTAAACCTTCTCTTAATAACCTTAAAATCTCCTATCTTGGCACCCTTAAAAGTTACTGGCTAACGTCAATGGCATCTATTATTCGTCGGGCTTATGATTTAGGTACGATTGATAAAAATAGATATACTTATTTGAATATCGAGCTAAGTAGGAATGGCTTTAAGAAAAGAGAGCCTGTTAACGTAATGATTGACAAGCCAGTTCTCCTGAAAGATGGATATGATATACTATCAAACGAATTCCAATTCAATATTGAATATTTATCTCAAGAATTTTGCCTACCACAGGATGTTCTAAACGACATTTATCATGAGACACCTTTTGGATCAATCCAATTTGAACTTAAAAAGGCTATTCAATAATTCAAAGCAAGAGATGGTGATTTTGCCATCTCTTGCTTATATCAGGTAGGTTACTTTGATTTTCTTGTAGGTTTTGCCGGAGATGCCGAGGGCTGCGAGCGTTGTATCTTTGATGATTAGCTCGCCCTTTTGGAGCGCGGTAATCTCGCTTTTGATTTCCTGGAAGTCGCGCCCCGACATACCGAACAGGTCTTTGATAACACCATCGGCGATGCTCTGCTGCTTCATAATGAGCGGATATTGGGCGTTGGCGTAGAAGTCAAAGTGCTTGCTCTTGAATTGGTCCATATTCTGCGTAGCGAGAATGATGGATAAGCCCTTGTTACGCCCGACTGCGATAAGGTTGCGGAGCGGTCTATTATCGAAGTCGAGCATATAGTGTGCCTCGTCTATGATTGTGAAGTGGCGTATCTGCACATAATCTTCGCTGACAACCTGCTTCGGCAGTTGCTCGTAGATGTTGTTGAGCTTCGAGATGATGAAGTACACGATTGCCTTTGCAATCGGACCGTCCTTGGGGAAAGAATCCATCTTGACGATGAAGCACTCGTCGGTAAGGTTTACCTTATCACTATCAGCAAACAGTTTGTTGCGGACAAGCTGTTTGAGGATAGACGAGATACTATCGTCTTTGTCGGCATTAACCATGCGCGACTGGTATCCTTTCAGCATCAGCTCAAAAGTGATAGGCTTGCCGTTGGTCTTCTTGTATGCACCGACAATAGCTTCACTCAAACGGTTGCTCATATTTGCGCTCAACGAGCCTCGATCTATGGCGCAAAGGGCGTTAGCCATTTCCGTCGAGTAGAGGTTTATTTCGTTGAGTGGTCTGCCGGAGAAGTCCTTGAACGGGCTAAACGGTAGCGGCTCTTTCACAGGGTCAAGTATGCACGAGCGGTCAACGTCGAAAAGAGCGAGCCAACTGTTGTTGGCAGGGTCGGAGAACTCGCCCTTATAGTCGAACAACAGGAAGTTGACCGGGTAAGGCGAATCAGTCGAGATATTGCGGAACTGCTGAATCAGCACGGCGAGCAAATTAGTTTTGCCAGAGCCGGTGGCACCTGCAATAATAATTTGAGCATTGGTAACATTGCGACTGTTGATGTCGAGCGTGGCATCGACATTATCAGCATACTCGCCGATAAGCAATTCGAGAGCCGGAACGGAGTTAGTGGAGCGACCTCCGCGGGTTTCGGCATACAGGAAAGCGTTAAGATTGCTTTCCTCCATCAAGTAGTCAAGTCCGCGATATATCTCTTGTGCGACAATACGGGCAACAGTACGGTTGTCGCGCCAATCAACATCACAATCCTTATAGCGCAGTTTCAGCAGAGCTGAGAAAAGCGAGCGCTTGTTATCCTTGGTAAAGAAGCTCGGCTGAATACGTTGACTCGACTTGTTGAGCTGAACTTCATTCAGCCGCTCAATCGAGCGTTTATCGGGAAGATTGAGGCTCGCGATAAGGCAGATGCGCATAACCTTATTCCACGTCAGGACAATGGGCTTGCCCTGTCCTAACTGACGAGAGAGATTAAGTTTGCGCTCCAAAATCTCTTTCAGGGGGAGAATATCTTCGATGATATTCTCCGCTTGTGTGAGGTTGTCTAATACTACTTCCATATCAATCGCAGAGTTGTATTCCGAAATAACCGTCCTCGACGGTAGTGTTTTGAGCCTCGATGTTGCGCTTCAAGGTATAAGAGCGCGACACGAATCCGGCAATTTTCTTATAGTCGCTGTCCTTGCGAATTTCCGAAGTGGTGCAAAGGAGGATAGTCTGGTCGGCGAGCGAGGGAAAGTATTCCTCCATCAGCACGTCGCGGCTTTCCTCGTCGAGCACACCCATCACGGTATCAATCATCACAGGCGGATTGTAGTCGCCGAGGTTGCGCAACACTTTGAGAAGCACTTGAATGAAAATCTGCTTTGAAGCGGCGTTAAGCTGATTGAGCGAGATTTCATTACCTGCCTTATGATAGAGCCTGATGTTGAAGTCTTGCATTGAATCCGACAGCTCGACGCGAGAAATATAGCCTTTGTAAGATATGAGCAGTTTGTTAAGCTGTTCGCGCATATCTTCCTCGATTTTCTCTTTCTTGCGGCGGAGCAGCGAGTTCACAACATCGTCGAAAAATGGTCGCAGAGCAACGAGCGTGTCATATTTGATGTCAGGCTCTTGCTGAATCTGCACGTCGATGTTGTGGATTTGGCGATCAAGTTTCTTAATAGCCCCCTCACGGTCGGTGTATTCTTTTTTGAGAATGTCAAGCCGCTGCTTGGCATCTTCAAATTCCTTAATGATTGTAGCGTTGCCACCGATAAGACTGCCACGAAGAATATTGACCTGCCTTGTCTGATTTTCGAGAAGATCAAGGCGGGTTTCCACGTCTTTATGCAGTCGGTCGAGTGCTATAAACTCGTTAACAGCGTTAGCTTTAATGAGGTCTTGCAACGCTTCGATTTCCGAATCGTCGAGGAAAGAATACTGGTCGACGCTTTCAAGCTGCTTTTGGGTGCGCTGAACGTAATTTATAATTTCGTCAGCGTCCACGTCCTGCGGGCACAAGACTTTGCTTTTCATATATGAGATGATTTTTGCGGTTACCTCCTTGATTTGTTCAAGTGTAAGAAGCCCCTCTTGCTCTTGCGAGAGGGCTTTCTTCTGCCGCAAAATATCGTCTACTTCCGGGGTGATGCTTTCGGCGAGCTTCGGGAAGAATACGTTGAGTTCCAGAGTATCGACCACTGATTTGAGCTGCGAGTTATAACGAGTGGCAAGGTCGTTGGTTTCTGTGATGCTCGTTTCCAGTCCTTCAATTTTACGCTGTGTTTCAGCGTCGTTCTTCACACCTTCTTTGGCGGTATCATAGCTCTCTTGCATCGCCACGATTAGCTTGTAGCATTTATCCTGTTCGGCGATGTTGACCTCTTGCTGTGTTTCAAGCTCGTTCTTTTGAGCAACGAGCGAGTTATAAGCGTCCTGTTCCTGTTGGGCTTCAAGACGGCGAGCCGCCCATTCTTGCTGAACATGCTGTGCGGCACGTTTGAGCTGCAAGTATTTGTTGAAACCCATCACACTCTCGATATTCTCCTTGATGATTTGAGCGAACACATTCTCTTTGAGAAGTTCGCTCGACTGCATGGCATCGAAAAGGAAGTATTTAGAGAGTTCTTGCGGCAGGTTGGCTTTGATAATCTTGTTGACCTGCTGCTCCTGTTCGGCTCGGATAGCCATAGGCGTAGCCGTGCCATAGACAAACGGAGTGCCGTCCATATTGAGCGAAACGCTCTCAACCGGCATATCGCTTGGGTTGAGAATGTAGGTGCGCTTCAAGATATACTTCTTTTTCTGACCGAGCACAAGCCCCTCGAATGTAAGTTCGAGGGAGATTTCGGGTTTGACAGTGCCGACGGCACCATTGTTGAGAAGTTCCTTGAAGTGGTCTTTATCCTTAATTTTCAACCCATAGAGCGCACCGCAGATAGCCTCGAACAAGGTTGTCTTACCACCGCCGTTCATACCGCCGATGAGGATTATAGGGCGGTCGCTCTGCACCGACAAGTCGAGGTCGAGCGAAAGATACGTCTTATAGTTGCGGATTTTTACGTTCTTGATTATCATAGCGGACGGAGTTGTTGAATAGCGTCGCTGATAATCTTCTCGGCGTCCCTGTCGAGCATTTCTATCTTATCGACTTTTTCAGCGTGGTACTTGCGGAGTATGTCTTCGCTCAACCAGTCGAAGTCGATATGATGCTTTTCGCAAAGGGCTTCGATAAGGTCGAGGTCTTCTTTGCGAATACCATAGTGCAGAAACTTTTGGTCTAATCCTTTTGCCATAGGTTAGATGTATTGTTGCGGGTCGAATATATTCCAGTTAGTTGTATCAGATGTGCCGAGCTTCACGTCGAGCGGAGCGGGCGAATATACCCAGTTGCCGAAGTCGTCGGGAATGATGATGCCTCCGTGGAGCTTCTTGCCCTTGTTTTCAGGAAGCTGCATATACTCCCACAGGGCGTTGTGCTTGTAGGGAGCTTCCGGGTCACTATTTTCCGTCTTCGTGTCGAAAAGGAAAACATCACCGCTGTTCATGCGGATAATGAAGTCAACATAGAACAGAGCTTTTTCGCCGAATGAGTTGGTGTAGCTAATGGCGTAATGGGCTTTGCCCTGGTCGCCGTTCTTGTACCACCACTCAATCGCGTTGCTTTGAGATTCAAGGAAGCTCGCAAAAGCGTGTTCCACCGTTGACGCTCCTTTGTATTCCATGAACGGCAGCAGTGCGTGGTAGTCGGTCTGCGGCTGTTCGTTAAACGTATCGACGGGGTAAGCACGTTCCGCCGGAACGACCCAGTCGTAGTGCTTGAAGGCACGTCGCCTTGCCGCAGCTTGACGGATACGCAGTTTCTCGGTGTACTTGTGAATAGCCTTTGCGATAAGACGCTCAAACTTCGGGCGGTTATGATGCACATTATCATTGGATAGGATAATCTTCATTGCATCATACTCGAATACCTCAAAGAGTTCTTCCATAACTTCTTTGAGGGCACCGCCCAGCGTCTTGACGCTGCGCTGTTCATAGTCGTTGCCGAGCAGTCGCTTGCAGAAAGCGAGGTACATAGCGGTGAGGTCGGCTACATTATTGATGTATGTAGCTTTGCTCTCTACAATCTTTGTGCCGACCTCGCCGGTCATATCGAGGTCTTTAACAATATCGGTGCTTACGTTCTTGACGTTGAAGTTGATGCCTCGCTGACTTATAGCTGCCTGACGGTTGCGGTATGTTTCGCTTGTTACGTCCACGCTTTCATCTGACGGCTCACTGTCGCCGAAAAGCATGTCCTCGGTAAAGAGCGACAACTGCCCGGACGAAAGCCCCCATTCCGACGTAAAGGTGTTTTTCAAAACGCCCTTGAAGTCCGTGCCGAGGCGGTTTCGGTCGGTTGAAAGTCGCTCGCTGTATTCCGAATCGAGTACAATGTTGTTGATGCCCTCGCGGCGCAGGGCAACGACGTTAGTTGAGAGATAATCCATATCGTCCTTGACGATTTCGATTATATCTTTTGAAAGGTTAGTGAAAACGTACCCTTGATTCAGTCGTTGGTCGGTGTAATACTTCTGCTCTGGCATTCGGAGTATTCGCCCGACGGTCTGCGCCGAGAACTGGAAGCTCTCAATCTTTCGGAAGATAAGAAGCACGGCAGCACGGGGGCAATCCCAACCGAGGGCGATGGCTTGCTTGAAAAGCAATACCTCGGTGGGGGCGTTGGGTCGGTCTATCACGTCGAGGTTGTCGGTCTTCTCACCCGAAAGCCAGATGGCGAGCTTGCCATTCGTGGTGTTGATGCCGTAAGCATCGAGAGTGGCGATAACCTCATCCTTGACTTTGGTATCGTCGGCGGTCAGATTCTCGCTGCTGTCATTGGGGAGCTGAATAAGCAATAGCGGGTTAATCTCAACGCCGAGCTTTTTATAAGCATCGGCGAGTTCCTTGCGCTTTTCCAGAGCCAGCCAAATGAGGTGTTGGTTGAGTGAACCGTGAGGGTCTTTGAAGTCGAGAGCGGGATTAAGGACGATGTTTTCCTTAATCATTTCTTCCTCGATGACTTTCTCTCGGGGCACGTTGACCTGCTGCTCGCCGTGGGTCTGCGGTGTAGCAGACACTCGGATTTCAACCTTGGGTTGGATTGTGGCGAGCACCTTTTCCGACTTTTTGGCGTTCTTGCCGCCAAACATATGTTCCTCGTCGATCACAAGCACGATAGGTATGCCGTTATCGTCTTGTGTGCGTCGGGTTATATCATAGAGCGAAGCCAAGTTTTCGGTTTCGCGCACCATCAGGTTTTTGTCCTTGTTGATGCTCTCCCAGTTGACAAAGAGAATTTCGCCCGGCTTGATGTAGCCGTCGGCGGAGTGGTCGAGTTCATCGTAGATAACAGGGCGCAGGGCGCAATTCTCGGTAAAGTAGTTCTTCATCTTGAAGTAGCTCTGCTCGTGCAGTTTATTTGGAGCAATCCAAATATAAGCTACTTCGGTGCATGGAGCATCGGGACGCTCGGCGAGTTCCTGATTGAGCCGCATAAGCATCTCCGATGCCATCACGGTCTTGCCGGAGCCTGTGGGCGACCTGAAAACGAGCGTGTGGCGGTTGCCACGCAGACCGAGCAGGTCGATGGTCTTGTTTACAAGTTCATCAACGGCTTTCTGCTGATAGCGTATCTGTTTCATTCGTCGCCTCCTTCCTCTGCTTCATTGTCGCCGAAGTCAAGGGTGGCTTGTGCTTCGGCGGCTTCGGTTTCCTCAATCTCGGTAACGAGATCATCGACGAGGAATTTGGGCTTGCGTTTTGGTAGCACTTTTTGGTAAGCGTCGTAGATAGCTTGCGGCAGGGCGCACAACTCTACGCTGTCTTCCACCTCGGCAAATTCATCATCGTAGGCATAGCTGCCGTGCGAGAAAACATATACTTTACTCGTTGGCTGAATTAAATTTCTAATTATTTATAAATGAAAAAGTTGCACAAATTGCAGATTATTAGTAAATTAGTGGTGACCAAACTACTAAGAACTATTGCTCTGCTTATGCGCAACTTCATAGCAAATTTCGTCAGA
>JAGBDG010000113.1 GCA_017937625.1 Muribaculaceae bacterium
ACATATCCCGGACAAGTCAAGATTACAGTCATCCGCGAGACCCGCTCCGTTAGTTTCGCCAAATAAGGCGCCATGGAATCTAACGACAAATTCAACGACAGCCCGCTCAACGACGCTGCCGCGAACGCCGGTTCTGCCGACACGCCGCAGGAAGCGCCGCAGAAGCCCGTCTTCCGTTGTCAGCGTATTCCCGACTGCCGGCGCAACAAGCTCCACAGCTTCAACTGGCTTGCCGACATACCCGGAGGATGTGCCGACAGCGACATCGTGGAAGTACAGTTCAAGAACACCCGCAAGGGCTACTACCTCAACGCTACCAACCTGCCGCTCGTCATCGGCGACCTTGTGGCTGTCGAGGCTGCGCCCGGGCATGACATCGGCACAGTATCGATGACCGGAGCTCTCGCCGAGCTGCGCATGCGAAAGGCTTCGGCACGCAGCTCGTCCCCCGAAATCAAGCGTGTGTTCCGCAAGGCTAAGCCCAACGACCTCGAGAAATTCGAGGAGGCCAAGGCACGCGAAGACGACACCATGATACGCGCACGCAAGATTGCACAGGAACTCGGTCTGAACATGAAAATCGGCGACGTCGAGTATCAGGGCGACGGCAACAAGGCTATTTTCTACTATATCGCCGACCAGCGCGTCGATTTCCGCCAGCTCATCAAGATTCTCGCCGAAACTTTCAAGGTACGCATCGAGATGAAGCAGATAGGTGCGCGCCAGGAAGCCGGCAGAATCGGAGGTATCGGACCCTGCGGACGCCCGCTGTGCTGCTCGCAGTGGATGTCGAACTTCGTTTCGGTAGCTACGAGCGCCGCCCGTTTCCAGGACATATCGCTCAACCCGCAGAAACTTGCCGGACAGTGCGCCAAGCTCAAATGCTGCCTCAACTTCGAGGTCGACGCCTACGTCGAGGCTTCGCGCCGCATGCCCCCGAAGGACGTCCGACTCGAAACCGCCGACGCGACGTACTACCACTTCAAAAGCGACATTTTCAACCGCCTCGTCACCTACTCCACCGACAAGAATCTCGCCGCCAACCTCGTCACACTGCCCGCCCGACGCGTCTTCGAAATCATAGAGATGAACAAAAACGGCGAGAAACCCGTTTCGCTGACTGAAGAGCCGGAGAACAAGAGCAAGCCGCGTTCCGACTTCGGCGACATTCTCGGAGGCGAGGACGACATAAACCGCTTCGACAAGAAGAAGAAAAAACGTCGTAAGCCGCAGGACCAGAACCAGAACCGTCCCGATGGACAGCAGAACCAGGCACCGCAGGAGCGCAAGTTCAAGAAACAGAAACAAAAGAGACGTAATCCGGAAGACAACGGCACAGACCGCCAGAACGATGAACGCTCTGAGAAAAAATAGAATACTGTTCGCAGCCGCGGCTCTGTTTGCCGCGGCATGCAGCGTCAACGGACATTACGGAAACGGCGACGACAACTTTTTCAGCTCGTTCACCACTTTCGAAAATGCCCGTTGGTCGTATGCCGACCCCATCGAGATTGCCGTCGACACTCTTGCCGACAGCATCTGTCAGCGCGGCGACCTGCTGCTGACACTGCGCCATACCGAAGGATATCCCTACAGCAACATCTGGCTCGAACTGAACTACGACACAGACGACTCCACGTCGGTAGCCGACACTCTCAACATAGTTCTCGCCGATGCCTACGGACACTGGAGGGGAAGAGGACCGGGCAACACGTACAGCGTCTCCGACACGGTGCTGCGCGACGTTCCTCTCAGAAGACATCAGAACATCACTCTCCGCCACATCATGCGGGTCGACACACTTGAGGAAATCGAGCAGGCAGGTCTGACATATCTGCCGAAACCATAACTGACAGGTCATCAAAAATGAGCGAAAGCACATTCGACAGCTATATTTTCGATATGGACGGTACCTTGTGGGATGCCGTCAGCAGCTACTGTCAGGTATGGAACCGGACGATAGCCGACCTCGGGCTGCCCGACATAGAGCCGGTGACATATCCGCGCCTGTCGGTTCTCATGGGCAAGCCGCTCGAAGTCATCTTTGCCACACTCGTCGGCGACAAGGCGGACCGCGACACCTTCGTGAAGCGTCTTCTCGTCAACGAGCACGACATGATGCCCGTCCTCGGAGGCAAGCTCTACCCCGGTGTCCGCGAGACACTCGAGAAGCTCGCCGCAACAAGCCGCCTGTTCATGGTCAGCAACTGCGGAGCCGACGGGCTGCCCAACTTCCTCCGCTTCACCGGTCTCGGACCGCTGTTCACCGACACGCTGTCCTACGGACAGAACGGAAAGGAGAAAGACGCAAACATTCGTACGCTTGTCGGGCGTTATAATCTAAAGGCACCTCTCTATATCGGAGATGTGGCTCGAGACTGCTCCGACGCACACAACGCCGGCGTGCCTTTTGCCTGGGCTTCGTATGGCTTCGGCAAAGACGTCACCGGAGCCGAATATGTCCTGCGGTCCATAACCGACTTGTTGAATCTTCATTAAACTACCGACATGAAAGAAGCGAACGATTATCTCCTCATCAATCTTCTCGGAACCGACGAGCAGCAGCTCCGCCTCGCCCGCGTCAAGGACGGGATGCGTGCCGCCGGCATAGAGACAGCTATTGTACGCTCGAACACCAACATATATTACCTCACCGGCCGTGTTTTCCGAGGCTACGTCTACATCAGCCTCGGTCTCGACGAACCCCTCTACTTCGTGCGGCAGCCCTCCACCCTCCGTGCCATGCCGGGCAAAAAGATATACCACGTCCGCAAACCGGAAGAAATCGCCGCCATCCTCGCCGAAGAAGGCATGCCAGTAGGCGGTCGTGTGGCTCTCGAACTTGACGCCATGCCTTACGCCGAGGCTCTGCGCATAGCAAAGGCTATGGGCATGGATGCACCTTCCGAGAATATCTCGCCAGTACTGCGCAACGCCCGCGCCGTCAAGACCGCGTGCGAGCTTAGCAAACTCAGGACTTCCGGTGAGAAGCAGACCCTCGTCTACGAGCGCATACCTCACCTCTATCAGGAAGGAATGTCCGACATAGAGTTCCAGATCGAGATAGAGCGCGCCTCGCGTCTCGAGGGATGCCTCGGCATTTTCCGCATAGGAGGCTCGGAGATGGAGCTTTTCATGGGCAATGTGCTGACCGGCGAGAACGCCGACACTCCCTCGCCTTACGATTTCGCCATGGGCGGAGCCGGAGCAGATCCGTCGCTTCCAGTAGGAGCCGACGGTACGGTCATCAAGCCCGGAATACCTGTCATGGTCGATGTCAACGGCAACTACACCGGCTACATGACCGACATGACGCGCTGCTTCTACACCGGCAGCCTCTCCGAACGAGCCGGGAAAGCCGTCCGCCTCTCCATCGCCATCTGCGACGAGCTCGCAGCCATGATGAAGCCCGGAGCGAAGGCTTCCGACCTATATGAGAGAGCGCTCGCTCTCGCCACCGAGGCGGGAATGGAAGAATTCTTCATGGGACACCGCTACCACGCCGGATTCGTCGGACACGGCATAGGCATCGAGGTCAACGAGCTTCCCGTTCTCGCTCCGCGCTCCAAGGACATCCTCGAGGCAGGCAACGTAATTGCCGTAGAGCCTAAGTTCGTCATTCCCGGTATCGGAGCCGCGGGTGTCGAAAACACATATATCGTCACGGCTGACGGAGGTCAGTGCATCACCAACGCGCCTCTCGATCCCGTAAGACTTGACTGACAGATGAATCTTAAGAACAAGTTAAAATCCAAAATATTCACCAACGTCGGCATCACAGCCGACTCCATAAACCGCGAATGCTACGTCGTCGGCGGCTACGTCCGTGACCTGCTGCTGCATCGCCATAGCAAAGACATCGATTTCGTCACCGTCGGCTCAGGCATCGAGCTTGCCGAAAAGGTTGCCGAAACGCTCGGACGCGGCACGCACCTCGCCGTCTACCGCAACTACGGCACGGCGCAGGTAAGCCGTGGAAAACTCGAGCTCGAGTTTGTGGGCGCGCGCCGCGAATCATACCGCCGCGATTCCCGTAATCCCATAGTGGAGGACGGCACGCTCGACGACGACCTCGCCCGCCGAGACTTCACCATCAACGCAATGGCTATCAAGGTCAACACCGACGGCTTCGGTGACCTTATCGACCGCTACGACGGACTCGGCGACCTCGACAGGCGCATAATCCGTACCCCTCTCGACCCCGACATAACGTTCAGCGACGATCCTCTGCGCATGATGAGGGCTGTCCGTTTCGCCACCCAGCTCCAGTTCGACATCTACCCCGAGACATTCGAGGCAATACGCCGCAACGCCGACCGCATCGACATCATCACCGCCGACCGCATAAAGGACGAGCTGTTCAAGATTATGGCGTCACCCCGCCCGTCCATAGGCTGGGAACTTATGCTCGGAAGCGGACTCCTCGCGCACATCATGCCCGAACTCGCCCGCATGAGCGGCATCGAGGTTGTCAAGGGACGCGGTCACAAGGACAATTTCAAGCACACCATGACCGTCCTCGACACCGTCGCCGAGACTTCCGATAACGTCTGGCTGCGCTGGGCGGCTCTTTTCCACGACATAGGCAAGCCGCTGACCAAGCACTACGACGCCGAGCGCGGATGGACTTTCCACAACCACAACTTCGTGGGCGCCAAACTCGTAAAGACTATATTCCGCCGCCTTCACTTCCCCCTCGGAGCCGAGCTGCGCTATGTGTCCAAGCTCGTCGAGCTCCACATGCGTCCCATAGCTCTCGTTGAGGACGAGGTCACCGACAGTGCCGTACGCCGTCTCGCCAATTACGCTGAGGAAGACCTCGCCGACCTCATGATTCTCGCCCGCGCCGACATAACGAGCAAGGACGAGGCTAAGAAGCAGCGTTTTCTCGCCAACTTCGACATTGTGGAAGAAAAATTCCGCGAGACTCACGCCAAGGACGTCGAAAGGAACCGCAAGAATCCAGTCGACGGCAACGAGATCATGGCTCTCTTCGGGCTGCCGCAGTGTCCCGAGGTCGGCTACTTCACCTCGAACCTCAAACAGGCTATCAAAGACTGCGTCGTCGAGGACAATCGTGAGGCAGCTTTTGAGTACCTGATTAAACTTGCGGACGAAAAAGGAATCAAACCTTTATATGACCCATTCGATGCGACAGTATAAAAGAATAGCAGCTATATTGATTGCAGTGCTCGCGGCAGTTGTATCGCAGGCATACCCTCGTGTTTTCATCGTCAATGTCTATCCCGGCGACAAAATCTACGAGCTCGAAGGTCACACCGCTCTCGTTGTCGCCGACAGCCTCAGCTCCACGGCATACAACTACGGCGTCTTCGACTTCAACTCGCCCAATTTCGTCTACCGTTTCGTCAAGGGCGAGACCGACTACATGCTCGCGGCTTATCCCTTTGTATATTTCCAGTCGGAGTATGAAAGCCAGGGGCGCCGAATGGTGGCTCACGAGCTGAACCTCGACAGCGCACAGACTCGCCGCCTCGAGGAGGCTCTGCTTCTCAACCTTCAGCCGCAGAACCGCATCTACCGCTACAACTACGTCAGGGACAACTGCGCAACCCGCCCTCTCAGCATAGTCGAGAAGGCGCTCGGCGACACCATAACGCTTGGTCCGGCACCTTTCGAGGCTCAGCCCCTGCTCCGCCCCACTTTCCGCAACGTCATGCGCATGTACCACAGCAACTATCCCTGGTATCAGTTCGGCATCGACCTCGCACTGGGCTCCGGCATCGACAAGCCTATATCCCGACGCGAGATAGCTTTCGCCCCTGCGGAGCTCGACGGCATGCTCAAAGGCGCCACAGCCGACGGCAAACCGCTTGTCAAGGCAACTTACGTCCAGAACGACGTAGCTCCCGACGCCATCGTCAGCGGTCCTACGCCGTGGTATCTCACCCCGCTCTTCGTCTGCTGGGTATTCCTCGCGGTGGCTATCGCCGTGACCTGGACCGGAGTCATCCGCAAGCGCCTTTACAGAGGTTTCGACGCTGCGTTCTTCTCGGTCCTCGGTCTGACCGGATGTCTGCTCACCTTCCTCATCTTCGTGTCGGTACACGAGGCTACTTCGCCGAACTGGCTCTACATCTGGCTCAATCCGCTCTGCTTTCTTGTCCCTGTTCTCTCATGGATTCCGAAAGCGCAGCGCGTCCTCAGGTACTATTTCATGATTTATTCTGTGGCTATTATTCTGATGCTCGCGTTCTGGTGGTGGATTCCGCAGTCGGCAAATCCCGCGTTCTTCCCGCTCATGGCCGCCACTCTCCTCCGCTCGGTATTCAGGGCATTTCCACCTACTAAATAGAATCAACATTAAAAACTAAACATAATCAACTGTAAACGCTATGAAAACAAAAGCAATCGCAATCATCTCGGCAGGCATCTTCGTATGCGCCTCCCTGACAGGATGCGTGGCAAAGAAGGAATACGCAGCTCTGCAGGCTAAGCACGAAAAGCTTACCCAGGACTATGCAGCTCTTCAGGAAAGCTACAACAGCAGCTCCGCAAAGGCACAGACCGTCGAGGCGCTTCTCGAACAGGAACGCCGCAACAACAAGGAGCTCAAGGCAAGTTACGCCAACCTCCAGAACTCCCTTGACAAGAGTCTCACCAACAATGCACAGGGCAGCGTCAACATCGAGAAACTCGTCGACCAGATCAACGCCTCAAACAAGTATATCCATCAGCTTGTGACGGCAAAGAGCAAGTCCGACTCCCTCAACCTTCCGCTCGTGACAAACCTCACCCGCTCGCTCTCGCCCTCCGAGACCGACGAGGTCAATGTCAAGGTACTCAAAGG
>JAGBDG010000114.1 GCA_017937625.1 Muribaculaceae bacterium
GACAAGACGTGTGAACGGCAGGATGGTCGTATGGCTCGGCTTGCTGCCGCCGAAAGCCTGGTACTCGGTACCGCGGGCACTTTCGTTGCCTATCAGGTTGGGCCATGTGCGGCAGATGCCTGTCGGACGCACAGCCTCGTGCGCGTTGACCATAATCTTGTACTTCGCCGCTTTCTCGACGGCATACTGGTAGTGGTTGACGTACCACTGGCTGAAGTGATGGCTGCCGCGGGGGAGTATCATGCCCACGTAGCCGCTCTTGACAGCGTTGTAGCCGTTGTCCTTCATGAACTTGTATGCCTCGTCCATGCGGCGCTCGTAGTTGCGCACCGAGCTTGATGTCTCGTGGTGCATTATCATCTCGACGCCCTTCTCCTTCGCATAGTCGCGGATAGCGGGAAGATCGAAGTCGGGATAGGGAGTGACGAAGTCGAAGACATCGTCCTTGAACTTGTTCGACCAGTCTTCCCAGCCGGTGTTCCAACCCTCGACAAGAACACCGTCGAACCCGTGCCTGGCGGCAAAATCGATGTAGCGCTTTACATTCTCTGTCGTGGCGCCGTGCTTGCCGTGAGGCTTCACGTTCTTGTAGTCCTCCGGGCGGTCGATGTGGACATTGGGAAGGTCGTTGGTATAGCTCCACTTGCTTTTGCCTGTTATCATCTCCCACCATACGCCGACATATTTCATCGGCTTGATCCACGAAGTATCCTCGATCTTGCAGGGGTCGTTGAGGTTGAGGGTTATGCGCGAGGCGAGGATGTCGGCGGCATCGTACGAGGCGATGACAGTACGCCAGGGCGTCACGCAGTCGGTGTGCATGTCTGCCATATAGCCCTCGGCATCGGGGTTCAGGAGCGCCTTGAAGACATTTGTGGTGTCGTTGAGCTCAAGATGCATGGCGGGATAGTCGATGAGAGCCGCCTCGTGAAGGTTCATGTACAGACCGTCGTCGCTGCGCAGCATGAGCGCGGTCTGTACGCCTGTGGGCGAAGCGAGACCCTCCCACTTGTTGTGGTGGGTCCATGCCTTGTCCATCAGACCTCTGATTTCCGAAAGGCGCGAGCGGGTGTAGTCATATTCCTGCGTCTCGTAGTCGGCGGGAATCCAATATGCCTCGTGGTCGCCCGTCATGGCGAACTCCGACAACTCGTCCACTATGGTGAAATGGGCGAGTTTCTTCTGGCGCGGGAATTCGTAGCGGAATCCCATGCCGTCGTCGAAAACACGGAAACGGACATCCATGCGACGTTTTGTCGCAGGCTGCTCCAGACCGACGAGCATCTCCTTATAGTGGTTGCGTATCTCCGACTCCTCGCCCCATACCGGGCGCCAGGTCTCGTCGAAGGTGAGAGTGTCCACCGACACGACCTTGAAGCCATCGGCAAGATCGCCCTTGTCCTTGATTCTGAAACCGAGACGGCTCGGAGCCACTATCTGCTTGCCGTCGAGCGACAGCGTGTACTGAGGCTCGCCGTTGCCCACAAGGTCGAAATCGAGCCTGAAACGCCCGTCGGGCGAACTCACGCTCTCTGCTGCGGC
>JAGBDG010000115.1 GCA_017937625.1 Muribaculaceae bacterium
AACAAAACCGATGTGCCGGCAAAGGTAGCGGCTGGAGACTTCCAAATCTGGTAGAACTCGCAATTATGCATAGTGAAGGTCTTATTAGCAGAAAAACTTACGCTGTATGGGATTCTAATGATAATAAATATGTTTATCCAGAATATTATACTTTCAGTTGTTCAGTGACTCCATATAACTCAAAGGGCACAGTCGAAACTCTTGATGATGACGAAAAGAATTATGAACTAAGATATTACCTCAAATCATCAGGGGAACGAATTACCCAAGGTTCACCAGGTAATCGATTCGTTTTTCGTTGCGTACGTGATTTACAGTAATGCGAGGTCTTTGCTATATGGTATTAGGCGTGCTTTTGTGCGCTTGCGGGGCTGACAAAGGGAAGCAAGCGGAGGCTGTAGTGGCTGAGACGACGCAGGAGCAGCCGGGGCTTGTCATGCCGGCGATACCCGCCACGCTGACGGAGCCTGAGAGCCGCGCCGCATGGCTCGCAGTGCATTTCTGGGACAGCCTCGACTTCGCCGACACGCGGCAGAGCCTCGACACGGCGCTGATGGAGCAGGCGTTCGCCGACTTCACATCCGTAATAGCCCTCGTGGACTCGGCAACGCGCACCGTAGCCGCCGACACCATGCTCAGCCGCGCCCTGCGCGCCTCGGACGACGTGTACCTCTACGCCGCGTCCGTCGCCGACAAATACCTCTTCGACCCCGAGTCGCCGCTCTACTCGGAGGCTCTCTACGAGCCTTTCGCGAGCTTTGCCGCCGCGGGCGCTCCGGACGCTTTCGCCGCCGGGGAGAAGCTCGAAATCATAGCCACGAACCGCCCGGGACGCCTCGTGCCTGACTTCGCCATGCTGACTGCCGACGGGCGCCGCGTGCGTCTGTCGGACTACCGCGGACGCCACGTGATGCTGTTCTTCTACGAGCCGGGCTGCCCGACGTGCCACGACCTCATGGAGCGCATAGCCTCGCAGGGCGTGCCGGAGGGCATGGATATCGTGGCGCTCTACCCCGGCAACGACGTGACGGCATGGCAGGAGCACATCGGCGACTTCCCCGAGGGCTGGACGGTGGCTCGCGACGCCGACGGCGCCATCGACCGCCGACGCATCCTTTCCGTCCGCTCCACCCCCACAGTCTTCATCATCTCCCCCACCGGCACAATCCAGTAAGCCCTCCGGGTATCTCCCGGCAAGCGCCGGAGGTGCGGATTTCCTACAACCCCCTGCGTAGCTGGGGGACTGCGCATCATCTACCATATCCGCAACAAGCCCCGGAGGGCGCGCAGTTGCGGGCGGCGACAGCCCGGGGCTTGTGCTGACGCGTTTCGAGACGACGCACGCTCCGCGGCTTGTCTCGAATTCTTTGGGATGCGTCCTTTCCGGGGGCTTCGCACCCCGGTTGTAGGAATCCCGCCCCTCCGGGGCTCCGCTGACACGATTTCTTCTCCGCCGCCTTGCCACACCTCCGGCGTGGCTGACCGTATGCTCCGGCGCCGCGCTTTTGGGGATTTCGGGGAAAAATGATTATTTTTGCGTTATGGAAATAATATGTATCATACTTGCGGCGGTGGCGGGCGGCGCCGTCTGCGTGGCGCTGCACTACCGCAGCCTCCTGCATACGGCACGCCGCGACGCCGAACGCCGCGCCGAAGAATACGAGAAGATGTCGGAGGCGACGGAGAGGCGCTTCGCGGAACTTGCCGACCGGGCGCTCGCCCGCAACTCGGAGACCATGCGTGCCACGGGCGTCAACAGCATAAACGAGGCGCTGCGCCCCATGCGCGAGAACATCGAGAACTTCCGCCGCAGCATCGAGGAGCGCTACAACCGCGAGTCGAACGAGCGCGCGTCGCTCGGGCAGAACATGGCGCAGCTGATGGAACTCAGCCGCAGCGTCGGCAGAGAGACGGCACGCCTTGCGGCGGCGCTGAAGGGCGGCAACTCGCGCGCGCAGGGCGACTGGGGAGAGATGATGCTCGACAATATCCTCCAGAAAGCGGGTCTGCGCAAAGGCACGGACTACGACACGCAGATGAGCATGAACACGGACGAGGGTCGCCGTCTGCGCCCCGACGTGGTGCTCCACTACGGCGACGGTCGGCATATCATGATAGACTCGAAGGCGTCGATACAGGACTATCTGAAAATGAACGATGCGACGGGCGAGACGGAGCGCGCCCGCTACGGCATGGCGCACGTGGCGTCGGTCAGGAAGCATATCGCCGAGCTCGCCGAGAAGCGCTACCAGGACATGGCCGGCGGCACGGCGTTCGACTACGTGCTGATGTTCATACCCAACGAGGGCGCCTTCCTGAGCGCGCTGGAGCTTGACGCGAGCCTGTGGGAGACGGCGTACAGGAACAATGTGCTGCCGGTGTCGCCGACGCATCTGCTGGCGGTGGTGAAGCTCGTGGAGCAGATGCAGCGCCACGACAAGCAGAACCGCAACGCCCTGGCAATAGCCGACGAGGCGGGGAAGATGCTCGACAAGCTGCGCGGATTCACCGACGACATGGACAGAATCGGCAAGGCGCTCGGCGCGGCGACAAACACATGGAACGAGGCGTACCGCAAGCTCTCGAACGGCACCGGCAACCTGATCGGCCGTGCCGAAAAGCTCCGCGACCTCGGCGCCAAAGTAAAGAACTGACCCACGCGCGAGGCGCTATCTACAGCCCCAGCATCTGAGAGCGCCGGGCAAAGTCTCCCGGAGGGAGTACAGGCGCCGCAGGCGCTCACAGCCCCGAAATAAAGCCCGCAGGGCGTTTTCGGGGTAGCCGGTCATATCGGACACTTTTGCCGGAGGCAATATACCGCGGAGATGACGGCATCTGACAGAACGTATATTGCCTCCGGCAAAAATACGCTTTCTATGCCGCGTACCCCGGAAACGCGCTGCTTATTCCGGGGCTGTGAGCGCCTCCGCCGCGTTGCCACACCTCCGGCGTGGCTGACTAACTGCACCGGAGAGCGCCGTAGGTGCTGATTTCCTACAACCCCCTGCGTAGCTGGGGGACTGCGCATCATCTACCATATCCGCAACAAGCCCCTGAGGACGCGCCGTTGCGACCGGCGACAGCCCGTGACCTGTGCTGACGCGTTTCGAGACTACGCACGCTCCGCGGCTGGTCTCGAATGCATTGAGATGGTCTTGTCCGGGGGCTTCGCACCCCGGTTGTAGGAATCCCGCACCTCCGGTGCTCCGCTGTACGATGCTTTTCTTCTCCGCCCCCGCCGCACTCCGGCGCCGGGTGTGATATTATTTTTCGCGTATAAGAACATTTTTCGTAACTTTGCATCTGATAGACCCGAAGACGGGTCGGTATTCATTTTAATGCACGAAGTCATGAAAAAACTTATCTATATATTGCTTGCGCTTGTGGCGCTGCTCCCGGCGGGAGCGTCCGCCGAAGGACTGTTCGTCTATCCGTCGCCTCCCGACTCGGTGATGAACCTTCAGCCGCGCTGCGACTACATAATCAGCCGCTTCTGGGACCGCTGCAACTTCGACCAGGCGCTCGTCCACCCCGCCGAGTTCAACAAGGCTTTCGGCGACTGGGTGGGCATCATGCCGCACGCCTCCGCCGACACCGTACACGCGAGCATCGACCGTCTTCTCGCCCGCTTCGTCAAAAAAGGCGCCGACAAGACGCTGGCGCTGGCGCAGCTCGCCGAAAACTGGGTGTACTCCGACACATCGCAGCTCTACAGCGAGGAGATAATGCTTCCTTTCGCCACCGCCGCCGCGCATCACAAGAAAATAGACAAGAAAGAGCGCGCGCACTTCGCCGCGATAGAGAAAGTGCTATCGTCCACCAACATAGGCTGCACCCTCCCTGACCTCGCCTTCACGCGCGCCGACAGCAGCGAAGGCAAGCTCAGCGACGTATGCCGCGGTTCGGTGCTCCTGTTCCTCAACGAGCCCGACGAGCCCGAATGCTCCTTCATGCGCATACGCTTCGACACCGACCCCAACACCCGCGAGCTGATCGAAGACGGCGAGCTGACCATAATAACCGTCTACCCGCACAAGGCTGACGAAAAATGGACGTCTGCCGCCAAGGACTATCCCGCCAACTGGCAGAACGTGGCAATCGAGGACTTCGACGAGTATTTCGGCAAAGCACGCGCCCCGCAGCTCTACTTCCTGAACTCTGCGCGCAAGATGCTCGCCAAGGGCATGAGCCAGGACTATCTGCTCGGCGCATTCAAGTACACCAACGAAAACCGCGCCAAGAAATGAGCGCCCGCAAGTCGATAGCGGTACTGGTATCGGGCGGCGTTGACAGCGCCGTGGTGGTGCATCAGCTCGCGCAGGACAAGAGCCTCGACCTGCACTTGTTCTATATCCGCATAGGCATGGACAACGGCGAGGGCGACTGCTCCGCCGAGGAAGACATAGAGATGTGCAGCCTCATAGCGCGCCGCTACGGGCTGCCGCTGGAGGTCGTGCCGCTGCATCAGGAGTACTGGGACAACGTGATGGCATACGCGCTGCGCACTGTCCGCGAGGGTCTTACGCCGAATCCGGACATCATGTGCAACTCGATGATAAAATTCGGATACTTCGAGGAGAGAGTCGGCAGGGAGTTCGACCTTACCGCCACCGGGCACTATGCCACCACCATCATCGACGCCGAGGGCCGCAAATGGCTCGGTACGGCAGTCGACCCGGTGAAGGACCAGACCGATTTCCTGGCACGCATAAGCCGCCGCCAGCTTGAGCATCTCATCTTTCCGCTCGGCGCGATGCCCAAGAGCGACGTGCGCCGCATAGCCGCCGAGGCGAAGTTGCCGAACGCGCTCAGGCGCGACTCGCAGGGAATATGCTTCCTCGGAAAAATAAACTATAACGACTTCATACGCCGCCACTTAGGCGAGCGCCCCGGTCCTATCGTCGAAATCGAGACCGGACGCAAGCTCGGCGAGCACCGCGGCTTCTGGTTCCACACCATCGGTCAGCGCAAAGGTCTCGGGCTGAGCGGAGGACCGTGGTTCGTAGTGCGCAAGGACGTCGACGAGAACGTAATCTACGTCTCGCGGGGCTACGACACCGAGAAACAGTACGGAAAGACGCTCCACCTTGCCGAGATGCACTTCATAACGGAAGACCCGTGGGGCACCGCTGCCGACAGCCCCGAAGGCGTGCGCCTGACGTTCAAGAACCGGCACAGCCCGGAGTTCCTTCCCGGAACGATACGCCGCCTGCCCGACGCGCGGGGCGAATATGTGATAGAATCGGACGTTAAGGTGCAGGGCATAGCTCCCGGTCAGTTCGCGGCGGTCTACGACCCCGAACACCGCGTGTGCTACGGATCGGGCATCATCAGCGGCGGTGCCATAAGCCTGTAAGAATCAAAGATATGGACGATAAAGTAAGCATACACGTATTAGGGCTGTCGTACAGCCAGCTGCAGTCCGGGGCATACGCCCTGATTCTTGCCGAGGACGCCGGTCCGCGCCGCATACCCGTCATCATAGGCGCTGCGGAGGCTCAGTCGATAGCCGTCGCACTCGAGGGCATACACACTCCGCGCCCGCTGACACACGACCTCTTCGTGAGTTTCGCCCATGCTTTCGGCGTTAAGCTGCGCGAGGTGTACATCTACCGCTTCGAAGACGGTATTTTCTCATCGGAACTGACCTTCAGCGACGGCGAGCGCACCGTATGTCTCGACGCCCGCACCTCCGACGCCATATCCATAGCCCTGCGCACACATACGCCCATCTTCACCTCGGAGGAAATACTTGAAAAAGCTGGATTCATCATCGACGAGGAGGAACTGCGCCGCGACAGCGACGACAACGGCGACGACGGACTCGACGACGACGTGATAAGCTACTCCGACCGCAACGACTATCTCGCCGACCCCGACCCTGAGAAATTCACCATCGAGGAGCTTGAACGCACGCTCTCGAAACTCATCGACAACGAGGACTACGAGGAGGCGGAGCGCATCAGCGAAATACTCAAACGCAAGAAAAAGCTCCGAGACGGCGGCGAATAACTATCTAAACAGAAACAAAATACCTTGAATATGAATACCTTCGTACTGAAAACGCGCCTGTCGGTGCTCGGCTTCCTCGAGTTCGGCGTATGGGGCGCCTATCTCACCTCTTTGGGAGCCTATCTCGCCCACATAGGCATGGGCGAACACATAGCGTGGTTCTACGCCATCCAGGGCGTGGTTTCGCTGTTCATGCCCGGTCTCATCGGCATAGTCGCCGACCGCTGGATTCAGGCTCAGAAAACCCTGAGCCTCTGCCATCTGACAGCCGGTATCTTCATGCTTGCCGCAGGCGTCTACGGTCTTTCGGCAGCCGAGCCGAGCTATTCGGTCCTCTTTACGCTCTACACCGTGTCGGTGGCTTTCTTCATGCCGACCATCGGTCTCAGCAACGCAGTAGCCTACAACGCCCTCGACAAGGCAGGACTCGACACCGTCAAGCACTTCCCGCCCGTCCGCGTCTTCGGCACGGTGGGCTTCATCTGCGCCATGCTCTTCGTGAACTTCACCGGATTCCAGAACACGGCGGCGCAGCTCGTCACTTCCGGCATCCTGAGCTTCGTCATGGCAGCTTACGCGCTGACCATGCCGAAATGCCCCGTCAACAAGGACAGCGGCGCCAAATCGCTCTCCGACGCGCTCGGTCTCAAGGCCTTCGCACTGTTCAAGGACAAGCGTATGGCAGTCTTCTTCATCTTCTCGATGCTTCTGGGCGTGTCGCTGCAGATTACCAACGGCTTCGCCAACCCCTTCATCCAGAGCTTCGGCTCAGTAGCCGAATTCTCGGAGACATGGGGCGTGCATAACGCCAACGCCCTCATCTCGCTCTCTCAGATCAGCGAGACGCTGTGCATCCTTCTCATACCCTTCTTCCTGCGCCGCTACGGCATCAAGGTTGTAATGCTCATAGCAATGTTAGCCTGGGTATTCCGCTTCGGATTCTTCGGACTCGGCAACCCGGGCGGCGGAGTATGGCTCTTCATCCTGTCGATGATAGTCTACGGCGTGGCTTTCGACTTCTTCAACGTGTCCGGCTCGCTGTACGTCGACAAGATGACCACCAAGGACATCCGCTCGTCGGCGCAGGGTCTGTTCATGATAATGACCAACGGCATAGGCGCCACAATAGGCACCCTCGGCGCACAGGCTGTCATCAACCGAAACGTCTACTCGCAGCCCGAAGGCATGGCGCAGATCGACGGCTGGCATGAGTCTTGGCTGATTTTCGCAGGATATGCGCTCGTTGTCGCCGTTCTTTTCATGATAATCTTCAAAGAGCCCAAAAACTCGCCCGAAACGGCGAATGACCTTGCCGAAGCCGAGGCTAAGGCAGACGACCCCGCAGGAATGATATGATAAGATTCTATGCTCCCGACATAGCGGCGACATGCAAGCTGCCCGCCGAAGAAAGCGCGCACGCCATACGTGTGCTTCGCCGCCGCGCGGGCGACGAGATCGAGGCTGTCGACGGACGCGGCACGCTCTACCGCTGCCGCCTTGTCGACGACGACGCACGCGGCGCCACCGTCGAGACCATAGAGACCGTCGCGTTGCCCAAAGTGTGGAGCCCGGAGATAACAGTCGCCGTGGCACCGACCAAGCACAACGACCGCATGGAGTGGCTTGTGGAAAAGCTCGTCGAAATAGGCGTGGACCGTATAGTGCCCGTCCGCTGCGAGCGCTCGGAACGCAAGGACATAAAGACCGACCGCCTCGTGCGCATAGCCGTATCAGCAATGAAACAGTCGCTGAAGGCAGTCATGCCGCGCATTGACGAAACAATGCCACTGAAAACTTTTCTGAACGAACAGGCGTTATGCTGCAAGTTCGTGGGCTACTGCGACTCCGCCACAGAGCGCCGTCTGCTCGCCACGGCATACAAGCCCGGAAGCGACGTACGCATCCTCATCGGTCCCGAAGGCGACTTCACGCCCGCCGAGATAGCCATGGCAACCGAGGCAGGCTACATTCCCGTCACCATGGGCGACAACCGCCTGCGCACCGAAACGGCGGCGCTCGTCGGCTGCGACACAATACATATTGTCAACCAAATTTTCAACAGATAACCAATGTCCAGCACATTCAACCGACTCACCGACGGACCCGGCTTCTTCCTCATCGCCGGTCCGTGCGTCATAGAGGGCGAGGAAATGGCGTTCGAGATAGGACGCCGTATAAAAGATATATGCAGCCGTCTCGGCATCCGTTTCGCCTTCAAAGGCAGCTACCGCAAGGCTAACCGCAGCCGCCTGGACTCCTTCACCGGCATAGGCGACATAGAGGCTCTGACCATACTTTCAGCCGTCGGCAAGGAACTCGACGTTCCCGTGGTCACCGACATCCATCTGCCTGCCGAGGCTGCTATGGCTGCCGATTTCGTCGACATTCTCCAGATACCGGCGTTTCTCTGCCGACAGACCGACCTGCTCATAGCCGCCGGACGCACAGGCAAGGCAGTGAACATAAAGAAAGGACAGTTCCTCGCGCCAGAGTCGATGCGTTTTGCCGTCGACAAGGTACGCTCTTGCGGAAACGAGGACATTGCCGTGACCGAACGCGGCACCACCTTCGGGTACGGTGACCTCGTCGTTGATTTCCGCGGCGTTCCCGAAATGCAGCAGGCATGCAAGACCCCCGTAATCGTCGACTGCACCCACTCGCTGCAGCAGCCCAACACCGCAGGAGGCGTCACAGGCGGCAGACCCGAACTGATAGAGACCATCGCCCGCGCAGCCGTGGCAACCGGCGCCGACGGTCTTTTCATGGAGACACACCCGCATCCCGAAATTGCCAAGAGCGACGGAGCCAACATGCTACGCCTCGACCTTCTCGAACCGCTGCTCGAACGTCTTGCAGCAATCCGCCGAACCATAGAATCGTTCTGACATGATAATAGCATCGCAGAAGCGCAAGGAAAACATCGCGGAATATCTGCTGTACATGTGGCAGATAGAGGACATCATACGCGCAAACGGACTCGACCTCGACAAAATCAAGGAGAACGTAATCAGCAAATTCCCTGCCGACGAGGCGACTCTCAGGCAGATGGCTGACTGGTACGAGTCGCTTATCGACATGATGCGCCGCGAGGAGGTGACGGAAAAAGGTCACCTGCAGATGAACAACAACATCATCGGTGACCTCGCCGACCTGCACCGCCGCGTGCTCGCCGACCCGTCGTTCCAGGAATACCACAAGGAATTCTACGCCACCCTGCCCTACATCGTCGAGCTGCGCGCCAAATCGGGCAGCGACAAGGCAGGTGAGATCGAGACATGCTTCAACGCTCTCTACGGCGTGCTCCTCCTGCGCCTGAAACACTCGGAAATAAGCAACGAGACAGCTGCCGCCGTGGCACACATCTCGAAATTCATAGCCCTGCTGTCGAAATATTTCTATCTCGACGAGCACGACAGACTTTTCAAGCACGACGACGAATAGCCGGCTGCGGCACACGAAGAAATCGGACGGCGTTTCCCGAACAGGGCGGCGCCGTCCGTTGTTTATTATGCAATAAAACTTCATCGCGTATGCCTTCCAACCTGACAAGCTACTGGACTTCCGACCGGATAATGCGGCTGCTGATAGGTCTTGTGATAGCGGCGGCGCTTGTGTGGCTGCTGCGCTATCTCAGCGACGTTCTGCTGCCTTTCTTCGCCGCATTCTTCATAGCATACCTCCTCCAGCCTGTGGTTGACTTCAACAAAAGGCTGATCCGCGCCAAAGGACGCACTTTGCCGGCGATGCTGACACTGCTCGACGTCACTGTGGTCATCGGGCTTGTAGTCTATATATTCCTGCCGTCGGTAATCAGCGAGCTCGACACCCTCGGCAGCATCGTCAGCGACCTCAGCAGCGGGAAAAGGCAGATTCCGGGTAATCTGGCGCCACTTGTCGACTTCATAGACAAGTACCTGAACGCCGACAGCATAAAATCGGTACTCAGCGGCGAGCATTTCGAGACACTCATCAACAAGGGTTCTTCAATCATCGAGGGCTCGCTCTCCGTTGTAATGCGGGTGCTCATGTGGCTTCTGATGCTTATATACATCATTTTCATCCTTATCGATTATCCGCACATCTGCCACCAGTTCAAAATGATTATCCCGCACAAATACCGGCGCAGGGGTGTGGCGGTGGTGCGCGATGTGGAGACAAACATGAACCGGTACTTCCGCGGTCAGGGACTCGTGGCACTTTTCGCAATGGTATTCTACTGCACAGGCTTCTCGCTTGTCGGGCTGCCCCTCGCAATACCGATGGGGCTTCTTGTCGGCATACTCTACATGATACCGTATTTCCAGTACATCACGCTTATCCCCGTTGCGGCTATCTGCTTCATATATTCGCTCGGAGGATATGCCGATTTTATGCCGGAAATGGGAAAATGCCTGCTGGTCTACGTCGTGAGCCAGTGTGTATGCGACTATATCATCACGCCCCACGTCATGGGACGCGAGCTGGGCATGAATCCCGCCATAATCCTGCTGTCGCTGTCGGTATGGGGAAGCCTGCTCGGCATAATAGGCATGATCATAGCGTTGCCGTTGACGTCGCTGCTGTCGTCCTACTACCGCCGCTATATCAGCGAGCCGGAGGACAGGCGCAAAGGCACACCCGTCAGATGACAACTTTTACGCCGCAGACAATGTAGACACCGCGCGGGATGTCGATTGCCTGGCATTCCTCACCCGCAGGCACGTCAAGAACGCGCACAAGGCGTCCGTCGGCGGCATATACGGGGCATTCCAGCGATTTTTCGGAGAATACACGGATAACGCCGTCGGAAGCGCTTACCCGGAATCCATCGGCGACGGGCGCCGACACTCCAGAAGTTCCGTTGCAGCTGACCACCCTCGACCAGCACGAGTCGTCACCCTTGTATGATGTAGCCTTGATGCGGAACGAATAGCGGGCGGTCTTGTCATAGTAGACAAGTATACGCTTGTTCTTCCCGGCAGTATAGTCCACGTCGCGGACAAGGACACGGATGGTTTCCCACGGACCGTTGTCGATACGCTGTTCCACGGTATAGCTGTCGCCGGTCTCTCCGTTGTGGTCGTACCATTTCAGCTCGCAGTAAGCGGTGTAGGCATGCAACTGAGGGAAAGGCGGCGCTATGTGCCAGCGGTGGACGTACTCTGTGTTCCTGTTGAATCCCGGACGCGAGCGGAATGCGGCGAAAACCTCGCCTGCCGGAGTCAGTTTTCCTCCAAGCTCGACCGAGCGGGCATCCTCCACCCAGTTGTAGAACGAATGTCTCTCGAGCCAGTCGCACTCGTCAAAAGCCTTTATCATCTCACCGAGCCATTTTACCTGGACCGCTGAGTTTGCGGGCGTATGCGGACGGTCGACGATAGTGTCCCTGCCGTCGGAGCCGGGCATATTGTTGAAT
This sequence comes from Muribaculaceae bacterium, assembly GCA_017937625.1. Classification (GTDB taxonomy): domain Bacteria; phylum Bacteroidota; class Bacteroidia; order Bacteroidales; family Muribaculaceae; genus CAG-873. Next base: position 11,408 of record JAGBDG010000115.1, read on the forward strand.
TCCGCGTCGAGTCGCTTTCCGCGTGCGTCGGGCCAGTACTCGTGAGTCCAGTTTGCACCATTGTTCCACTCGGTTATCCACATAGGTCTGCCGCCGTAGACATCGCGGCACAGGCGCGATATCTCGCCGGTGAGCCATGCCGGATCCTGATTGTTCCAGTACATGTGCGTGGCGACGAAGAAAACGAAAATAGTGGTCTTCTCTGCCGTCACGTCGGAAGAAGACATTCTCAACGCATACGAGGAAGGTGTCGACGCTTTCCTGACGAAGCCTGTTTCGCTGAAGATTCTGCGCAAGCAGGTGGACCGCCTGTTCGAGAAGCCGGACGGCAGCAACATCAAGGAGCCTGCCGCCGGAGCATACAACCGCGAGGAACAGAAATTCCTGATGAACTGCAGGAACATCATCGACGAATGCATGACCGACGAGAATTTCGGAATAGAAATGCTCGCAGGACGCCTCGCCATGAGCCATTCGTCGCTCTACAAGAAAATCCGCCGGATGACGGGCATGTCGCTGATTGATTTCATCAACGAATACCGCATCTACAAGGCTGTCGACATGTTCCGCGACGGCAACACCAACGTCCAGAAAGTCGCCGAGGCTTGCGGTTTCCGCGACATAAAGACTTTCCGCGAGACATTCAAGCGGAAGATGAACATTCCTCCGAAACAGTTCATCCTCAAAATGAACAACCACACGACAGAGTGATATTACAGCGGCGGCGGGAAAGCGTTTTACCCGCCGTTGTTGTGTTTATCTCGGAAAATGTGCGTAAATTTGCAGTGATAAGACAAAAGTATCACGATATGAACAAAATAGCAATGACAGCAGGCGCAATGCTTGTGGCTGTCTCGGCAACGGGACAAAACGCAGGGTTCAAGACCACTACAGGAATCTTCGACGCAGAGGCGCTCGAGGCTCTCGGACGCGTGAGCGCTCCGGCGGTATCTCCCGACGGTAAAACAGCACTCTTCGGCATCTCCTATGAAAATCTCGAAGAGAACAACTCGAACAATGACCTCTATCTCCTCGACCTCACTAAAAACGGCACTGCTCCGCAGCGCATCACCGACACACCAAAAAGTGAAGGCGGCGCTGTATGGTACGCCGGAGGCTCGCGAATAGCGTTCCTCTACCCCGACGCCGACGGCAACATGCAGATGTGGACAATGAATGCCGACGGCACCGACCGCGTGCAGGCTTCTGAGCATCCCGGCGGCATCTCGGGCTTCCTGCTGTCGCCCGACGAGACCAAAATCGTAGTCATCGGCAATGTGAAGTACAGCCGCGACGCCGCCGACCTCTACCCCGACCTGCCCAAGGCTACCGGCCGTGTCATCGAAGACCTCATGTACAAGCATTGGGACGAGTGGGTGAAAGAGATTCCCCATCCCTTTATCGGCTCCTTCGACGGCGCCAAGGTCAGCGCTCTCCAGGACATAATGGCTGACGAGCCATACGAGGCTCCGATGAAGCCCTTCGGCGGAATCGAATCTTTCGCATGGCATCCCGACAGCAAGACCCTCGTGTACGTGTCCCGCAAGAAGACCGGGCTGGAGTACGCCATATCGACCAATTCAGACCTCTACGCCTACAATCTCGAGACACGCCAGACCGTAAATCTCACAGAAGGCATGTTGGGCTACGACACAATGCCGGCTTTCTCGCCCGACGGAAGCTCTCTCGCATGGCTCTCGATGGAGCACGACGGCTACGAGAGCGACCGCAACCGCCTCTTCATACTCGATTGGAACACCAAAGAGAAACGCGAGCTCACCACCGAATGGGACTACACAATCGATGAATTCGCATGGGCGCCCGATGCCAAGAGCATCTATTTCGTTGCGGCAAAAGACGGCGTGATACCCGTGTTCAGCATCGACCTCAAGACCTGCGCCGTGCGCCAGCTCACAGATGTATGCGCCGACTTCACAACCCTCGCTCCCATCGGCAAGGACAAGGTGCTGACCATGAAGCACTCCATGCTCCGACCCAACGAGCTCGCCCTCATCACCCTCAAAGGCAAGAAAGCTCCTGTGCTCAGCGAGCTTACCGACGTCAACGGTCCGATATTCGCACAGCTTGACATGCCTGCGGTCGAGAAGCGCATGGTTCCGACCACCGACGGCAAAGAAATGCTCGTATGGGTAGTTCTTCCTCCGAAATTCGACGCTGCGAAGAAATATCCCGCCATCCTCTACTGCCAGGGCGGTCCTCAGCAGGCTGTCAGCCAGTTCTGGAGCTTCCGCTGGAACCTCGCCCTCATGGCTTCGCACGGCTACATCATGATAGCTCCCAACCGCCGCGGTCTTCCCGGATTCGGAAGCGAGTGGAACGCTCAGATTTCCAAGGACTATCCCGGTCAGAACATGCAGGATTACCTCTCGGCAGTCGACTACATGAAGAAAGAGAGCTACGTCGACGGCGCACGCATCGGCGCCACAGGCGCAAGCTACGGCGGTTTCTCCATCTACTATCTCGCAGGCATCCACAACCACCGCTTCGCGGCACTGCTCGCCCATGCGGGCATCTTCAACATGGAGGCACAGTATCTCGAGACAGAAGAAATGTGGTTCGCCAACTGGGACATGGGCGGCGCATACTGGGAGAAAGACAACAAGGCGGCTCAGCGCACCTTCGCCAACTCGCCTCACCGTCTTGTCGACAAATGGGACACACCTATAATGATAAGCCACGGCGAATATGACTACCGCATTCTCTCGTCGCAGGGCGAGATGGCGTTCAACGCAGCCAAGCTCCGCGGCATCCCCGCCGAAATGGTGATATTCCCCGACGAGAACCACTGGATACTCAAGCCGCAGAACGCCATGCTGTGGCAGCGCCTGTTCTTCCGTTGGTTTGACCGCTGGCTCAAACCGGAAGAGTAATGTCGAAAGCCAAACTTAAGAAAGAACTCGATCAGCTCGACGCAGCACAGCTGCGCGAGCTGATTTCAAATATCTACGACTCGTCGAAAGAGGCGAAAGCCTATCTCGAGTTTTTCCTCGAACCCGACGCCGAGGCGCTGCTCGAAAGAAAGACCAAAGAGGTCATCAAGGAAATAGGTCGCTCGAAGCACGGCTACTCGAAAACACGCAGCACTGTCATTCGCAAGGCCATATCGGAACTTACAGCATACAAAATTGGCGACAGCTATGTGATGCGCCTGATGATTACTACAATCGAGAACCTCGTGCTCACCGAAAAATACTTTCACTTCGGCACCTCACAGGAAAACTGCCTCAGCCGGCTTATTCTCGACTACCTGCGCCTCGCCTTCAATGCCGGCGAAGAGAAAAAAGCCCTCGAATTTTTGCGCAAGCTCGCCGAAGAACGCGAGTACAGCACACCAATGATGGGGCGCCATCTGCTGACCTGGACAAATCAGGCTCTCGCCGAACTCAACCACCCCCGCTGACACCAGCCGCTCCCGCGGCGCATCCCGGCGGTCAGATATGCTTATGTTGCGGAGACGACGGCGTGCCTGACACCGTCGCTCCGCCGAAAGTATTTAGGTCGGAAAAAAGTTCCGGGTATTCATTTGCAAATCAAAAAAATGTTCCTACATTTGTAAACGACTATACCTTATCCAATATTTATGAAAAAAATATCGGTGCTCTTATTCGCTATCCTGCTGATTCAGACAAGTAGCTATGCTGATGTACAGTACAGCTACGATGCTTCCGGAAATCGTATTAAGAAAGACAATGTGTACTTCTAAGTGGAGCAAAGTCGAACACGGAGACCGTTGGTTTGAAAGAGATGCCAACAGAAGGGCAGCCAAGCATTTCGACAAGAAATATGGACCTAAAGACAAAGAGAAAAAAGATGAAAACCATTTTGATAAAGAATTATTTATAAACGGAGGATATACTGAATATAAAAATTTAAGGATAGGAAATAACGTACAACAACCACATCCCGTTTCCGGGGCGACTTTTGTATGGTGGGATTTGATTTTGTAACTATAATAATTGTTTTTGTAACTATATAATTACGGATTATGAAATTATTATTTCGTTTATTCTTAATATCAACCTATTTTATCCTTACATCAACTACTTGCGATGATATTGAGGAAATAGATGTCTTCATGACAAATGATTCGGACGAGACGATATACGTTATATCGTGGGGTTTTGACGACAATCATTTGATGATTCCTGCCGAAGTCTTTCCTGTCGCAAAAACAATAATCAAAAGTAATGAAAGGCGCTTGGTGGGTGGCGGTCCTAAAGAATTTTTTGAGACTGGCACCGCCATACAACTCTTGGTATATAAAGAGAGTACGCTTGAAAAGTACACCGAGCAGGAAATCAAGAAGTATGACATCTATGACAAGCGGTTTTTCTTGACTCTTGAAGACCTCGAAGCTTGCGACTTTCATATATATTATTCTGACGGCGAAGACATGAAGAAATAATATAAAACTGTAACATTATGAAAACTATCATACGTATTCTGTTTTGCTTGTTAATATTTTTGCCGCTATTGGCTTGCGACCCTGAGCCTAAATATGAATATATCTATCTGAAGAATGATTGTGACGAAAGAATATATGTTTTCGATTACGGCTATGAAGATAATACGCCTATTATTCCTGCGGATGTTATTTATCGTCAAGATCCGAAAATAATAGAAGCCGGCGTCGAAGGTCTCGCAACCGTATTCTCGACAGAATGGTTTGAAAAAGGCTGCGCGGCTCAGTTTATCGTCTACAAAGAGAGCACGTGGAAGAAATATACCATGGAGGAAATAAAGCGCAACGACATCTTCGACAAGCGATTCTTCCTGAGGCTGCCGCAACTGAAAGCCTGCAAAAACCACGTGAAATACTCCGAAGGGAAGGACCGGGCGGTGACGGAGATGTCTTAAGCTCCGATGTGGCGAGACGCCTTTGCGTGTTTCGTAAAGGACGCCCGCCGGACGAACCTGTGATGCAGCGGCACGACCTCGAAGGGGTCGTCATATCCCGCCCCATGCCTCGCCTAACGTGACGGACGACATCTAAGACGTTGCACGTATGCGCGGATGCTCAGAGGCGGACGACGTCGGAGACGTCGCTTTGTCCCTATCCCCACGTAACACGTGGGGTAATCGACGATATTCACGTATCTGCACCTCGGAGAGGTGCGTTTGTAGTATCACGAAGCGACGTCTCCGAGGTCGGCGTGCGTAACTACTGGTGCCTTTTATCGGATGCACGGTCAGGAAAGTTTTTGGCGGGGAATGCTCCAATTACAGAAATTTTTCGTAATTTTGCCAACAGTAAAAATACAAACCAATAGCAAGCTATTATAAACTATGAAAATTCAGAAAATCATCGGACGTGAGGTGCTCGATTCACGCGGCAACCCCACTGTAGAAGTAGACGTAATTCTTGAATCCGGCGCACGCGGTCGCGCATCCGTTCCCTCCGGCGCATCGACAGGCGTAAATGAAGCTCTCGAGCTCCGCGACGGCGACAAGAGCCGTTACATGGGCAAAGGCGTTCTCAAGGCAGTTGCCAACGTCAACGGTCCTATCGCCGCAGCCCTCGTAGGCATGAGCGCACTCGACCAGATTGCAATCGACGAGACAATGCTCGCTCTCGACGGTACCGACACCAAGAGCAACCTCGGCGCCAACGCCATCCTCGGCGTATCGCTCGCAGTTGCAAAGGCTGCCGCTGACTACCTCGACCTTCCCCTCTACAAATACATCGGCGGCTGCAACACCTACGTTCTTCCCGTTCCGATGATGAACATCATCAATGGCGGCGCTCACTCCGACGCTCCCATCTGCTTCCAGGAATTCATGATCCGTCCTATCGGCGCTACCTCCTTCCACGAAGGCATCCGCATGGGTACAGAAGTATTCCACAACCTCAAGAGCGTCCTCAAAGCACGCGGTCTGAGCACTGCAGTTGGTGACGAAGGCGGTTTCGCTCCCACACTCGACGGCACAGAAGATGCCCTCAACGTAATTATCCAGGCTATCGAGAAAGCTGGCTACGTTCCCGGTAAGGACGTTACCATCGGTCTCGACTGCGCTTCCAGCGAATTCTACCACGACGGTGTTTACGACTACACATGGAAGCAGGGCGCAAACGCTCCCAAGCTCACCAGCAAAGAGCAGGCTGAATTCCTCAAGAAACTCGTTGAAGAATTCCCCATCGACTCCATCGAGGACGGTATGGCAGAAAACGACTGGGACGGCTGGAAGATTCTCACCGACCTCATCGGCGACCGCTGCCAGCTCGTTGGCGACGACCTCTTCGTTACTAACGTTAAATACCTCGAGAAAGGTATCGAACTCGGCTGCGCCAACTCTATCCTCGTCAAGGTTAACCAGATCGGTTCGCTCACCGAGACCCTCCGCGCAGTTGAGCTCGCTCAGCGCAACGGCTACACCGCTGTCATCTCGCACCGCTCCGGCGAAACAGAAGACGCTACTATCGCCGACATCGCTGTCGCTACCAACGCAGGTCAGATCAAGACCGGTTCCGCAAGCCGCTCCGACCGTATGGCTAAGTACAACCAGCTCCTCCGCATCGAAGAAGAGCTCGGCGACGCAGCACGCTACGGCTACGGCAAGAAGAGCCGTCGTCCCGAATAATCGAAAGATTACTTACGACAATATCAAAGCCCGGTTCGCGCCGGGCTTTTTTCGTGTACTGTCATAGATTCCGTTTTCGGATTTTATGATTAGTTTGCATCACTGTGCAATTCCGTTGCGCATGCGAGGAGGTAAATTTGCATCGTAAACAAATAATACTCCTCAGATTATGGCAACAGTAACTTTCACAGACCTTGTACAGGCATCGGCGACATTCGAAGGCAGAACCGTGGCACGCATCGCGGCTTCGGGTTTCAATTCTATCAATGAGGTACTCCTTGCCGTACGTCACGCCGCCGGCGGCATAACCGGACTACTCGAACTGAGCGTACGCAACGCCACACAAGGCTGGCGCCAGGAACGCTCGTTATACATCATGCCCTCTTAGAGGGTGTTTCTTAATCAAGCTCTATAGGCTCGTCGGCGACAAAAGCGCGCGGTGCGCGGTGTCCGAGCACATAATCCCACATCATCGGCGATATGCCGTTGCCGGGACGTTTTACGGTGATGTTCTCCTCCGTCAGTTCCTCGCCGGCTGCAATAGGCACAGCGGCGACAATACTCTTCCGAGCCACAACAATATTCGGCGCCTCAGCATCTGCTACTGTTTTTACTCCCGAACCAAGAGCTGCCTCGGTGTGTCGGATGTCGCTTACGAGCTCGGCAAGCTCAGAAGGCTCGAGCGACGCCTTGTGATCCGGACCTGGAAGATTACGGTCAAGGGTAAAATGCTTTTCAACGATGCGGGCTCCGCGTGCCACAGCGGCGACAGCGACTTCCGTGCCGACTGTATGGTCGCTGTAGCCGACTCCGGCACAACCGAGACTCTTCAGTTCGTCCATAGCGCGTAGATTCACCGACGAATACGGCGCCGGGTACTGCGTGGTGCAGTGCAGAAGCCACACCGACGAGCGCGGTGTACCGTTAGCCTCAAGGACATGCACGGCAGCCTCTACCTCCGGCAGCTCCGACATACCTGTAGACATAATCACCTTTCCGCCAAGACGGGCTATCTTTCTTAGATACGGAAGATTGGTAATCTCGCCAGAGGGAATCTTCCAGAAATCCATGTTCAGCTCCGCGAGGCATTCGATAGACACAAGGTCGAACGGCGTACTCATGAAACCGATGCCGACCTCGTCGCAGAGCGCCTTGAGTCCGGCATAATCGGACAACGGAAGATGAATGGCGCGGCACATGTCAAGCTGACTCTCCTCCGCCCCTGTCGTTTCCTTCTGGTACTCAGCTTTTGGTGCAAAAACAGAAATAACGAGCTCGGGAACGGCAGTCTGGAACTTCACGTAGTCGGCACCCGCCTCCTTGGCGGCATATACCATCTTGCGTGCCATCTCGAGACTGCCGTTATGGTTGACGCCTGCCTCGGCTATAATAATAACTTTATCGTCTTTCATTGCTTGTCAGGATAGAATACAACATCGTCGAGATATCTCAGAGTCTCGACACCGGCGACAGGATACTGCATGGCAAAATCAGTCTCCAGGCAGTCATCGATAATGAGTCCGGGCAGGTCCACGCCGGCATGTACCGACGCGACAGCTCCGCCGCCGAGACGCGGATTGATTTCCATAATCATAAGCCGACCGTTATCGAGGTCACGGATAAGCTGGACCGTCACAGCACCGCGCAGCTCTGCGGCTTCGAGAGTGCGTTTCACAAGCTCCACGGCGGCGCTGTTGTAAACGGTTATCGTGTCGACAACCTCGCCTCCGGCTACATCGCGACGCACTCGCGGACTGACGGCGACAGCAAGCCCGCTGTGCACACCGACATAGCAGTCGACGGTGATTTCTTCGCGGCGGTCGATGCGTTCCTGAATCAGATATTCGGAATCATCAAGACGCGAAAGGTCATCCTCGCTGTCTATAAGTACAATGCCTTTCGAAGCGGAGCCGCGGCGCGGTTTGGCGATGAGCTTGCCTACAGAATCGGAATAATGATATGTCGCCGGTATAGGGAGGTACTTCGATTCAAAGAATGCAGCAGCCTCTACCTTGTCGAACATCAGCTCGGACACTGCGCGGTCGCCTGTGGGCGAGAAAACCGGTACTGTGGCTCGATGCCTGGCATATTCGGCAGCGACTCCGACAGCACCATCGACGAACGGCACAACGATGTCAATGTCATTTTCGCACACAACCCGATCAAGGTCGGCATATACGGCATCGTCGCTCCAGCGCAACCCCTCGAATATCTCAGTAGCCTCGCATGCGAGAGCACACCGCCGGCTGAGCTCGTAGCCGTAGATGTCGCATTCCAGACCGCGTGCGTCTGCCGCTTTCCTGAACATTCGCGCCATAGCCACACGCTTGGCGCCCCCGAGAAAAAGAACCCCGAGCCTGCCGGGGCGTTTCGTCGCATTCATCGGTTGTAGATGTCCGGTTTGTACTTGGCGAGGTTCTCGGGCTTGACGAACCACTCGATGGTCTTCGCGAGTCCCTGCTCGAGAGTGTTCTGCGGACGCCATTCGGTGAGCGATTCTATGAGTGTGTTGTCGCCGCACAGTCGGTTCACCTCGCTGTTGGCAGGGCGGAGACGCTGCTCGTCGCAGACAAACTCGACATCGGCGTCCATAAGCCGTGTGATAGCCTTGAGAGTGTCGCCCATGCTCACCTCGCGACCGGTGGCTATGTTTATTTCCATGCCCTCTATGCCCTCTGTCTCTCCCAAGGCAATAAAGCCGGCGGCAGTGTCGGTGACGTAGTTGAAGTCACGTGTCGGAGTGAGGTCTCCGAGCTTAATCTGACGCTTGCCTGTCGCTATCTGCGTGATAATGGTAGGTATGATTGCGCGGGCGCTCTGGCGCGGACCGTAGGTATTGAACGGACGGGCAATGACCACAGGGAGCCCGAAAGCGTTATAGAAACTCTTGGCGATGGCGTCGGCGCCGATTTTCGTCGCAGAATAGGGCGACTGCGGCTGACGTGGATGCTTCTCGTCGATGGGGACATACATCGCCGTGCCGTAGACCTCGCTTGTAGACGTCACTACGATGCGTCGGCAACCCGCGTCGCGCGCTGCCTGACACATGTTCATGGTGCCTTTGATGTTCGTGTCCACATAGCTCTCGGGAGCCACGTAGCTGAACGGTATGGCTATGAGTGCGGCGAGATGGTAGACCGTGTCGATGCCGCGGCATATCTCCCGGCAGAAAGCGGCGTCGCGCACGTCGCCGC